>RGVT01000122.1 GCA_010027105.1 Planctomycetia bacterium | reverse complement strand
CGCTCCGGGTGCCGAGTTGGGACGAAGCCGTCTCGTTCGCGAAGTCGATCAAGTCGTCGGCCGACAAGGTTGCGGCCGCGGCGGTCAACCCCGCCTACAAGCCCGGGCCGCAGCCGCAGCGCACGACGGCCGCAGTCCGCACCGGCCGCGCGAAGGAGCCGGGGACGCCGGCCGCGAAGGAGCGGCCGAAGGCCGCCGCAAAACCGGTATCGGGCCGGGTCGGCACCGCCCAGAGGCCACCAGACACCCGCCGCTTCACCCGGCTCCGCACGCTCATCACGGACACGCTCGCCGCCTACCAGCGACGCCCGCTCAACACCGCCCACAACACGCCCTGGGAGGTGATGCACGGATTCATCGCCTTCGGCATCCCGACGCAGGTACGGGTCGGCGGGCCGAGCGGCGGCCCCGTCAACTCGATCGGCTGGATGAACATGGGGGGGCGGTGCCGCGGCCAGGTCATGCTGGCGACGAGCGGCGACCGGCTCGTCGCCCAGAAGGGGATCGGCGTCCAGGGGCACTCCGCCCAGTACCTCGCCATCCTGGCGCAGTGCCGCGTGTCGCCGAACTCGCCGATCTCCGTCGATTCGAAGTCGTTCACCGTGGCCGACCTCGTCGAGGAGGAGAAGCGTGCCTGCCGGTCGAAGACCGAGCTCACCTTCGCCTTGATCGGCCTGGCCCACTATCTCCCCACCGACGCGGAGTGGGAGAGCCGCGACGGCCAGAAGTGGACGCTCGAGCGGCTGGTCGCCGAAGAGATCGAGCAGCCGATCCGGGGCGCGCCCTGCGGGGGCACCCACCGGCTCTTCGGCCTCGCCTACGGCTGCCAGCGCCGGCTGCGGGCGACGGGCCGGCTCGACGGCCACTACGCGCGGGCCGACAAGTACGTCCGCGACTACCAGCAGTTCACGCTCACCAAGCTGCAGAACCCCGACGGCTCGTTCAGCACCGAGTGGTTCAAATACCCCGCCGACCGGGAGGACGACATCGACCGCAAGGTGCAGACCACCGGGCACATCCTCGAATGGCTCGTAGGCTCGCTCGACCAGGAGGATCTGTACCACCACCGCGTCGTGGCTGCGGCGGAGTTTCTGGCCACGGCGCTGGCCCGTGAGCCCTCTCGGGAGTGGAAGATCGGCCCCATGGGGCACGCGCTGCACGCGCTGACGATCTACCAGGAACGGGCCTGGGGCACCGTGCTTCCGGGCGGCATCGCGGCCTTCCATGGGCCGATGAAGGCCGCCCCCGCGACCGCGCAGGTGGCACGTCAGCCCGCCGACGCGTCCACCCCCGCCCGGGCCGCCGACAGGCCGACGCGGCGCTGACCGGCCCTCACGGCGCGCCCGTTCTTGCTTGGACGGCGGCCACTCCGTAGGCTTCCCCGCGCAGGGTCGCGAGGCGGCCCCGCACGGCCCCCGCGGCTCCGCCCGACGCCCGGGCCTTCGTCCGCCGCGGGGCGAGGGACTGCCGGATGTCAACGCCCGACCTGCCGCCGCAGATGGCGCACCTGCTCGACGTGGGAGCGCGGCTCCACGGCGCGACCGGGGCCGACGCGCTCCTGCTGTTGGTCGATCAGCGGCTCGACTGGCCCGCCGTGCGGGCCCGCGTCGACGGCCTGCCCATGCTCGTGGCCGCCGACGACGAGGCACACCTCGAAGCGGCCGCCGACCACGGCCTGAGGCCGATCCTGCTCGATGTCGCCGGCCTGCCCGTCCACGAGCGGCTCACGCAGGCGCTGCTCGAGTGCGTGGCCGACGAGCTGATCGCGCCCGAGGCCCAGGTCGTGGCCGTGTACAGCGGCTTCGAGGCCGGCACCGCCGACTCGGTGAGCGTGCTGCGGCTCGAGGAGCACCTCGGCCAGCTGACCAGCCGCGACCTCCGCAACCTCGAGACCAAGGTGCCGCTCGAGACCCTGAAGATCGTCGTCGACCTCGCCGTGGAGATCGGCCGCGAGGGCCGCGAAGGGAAGCCCGTCGGCACGCTGTTCGTCGTGGGCGACACCCGCAAGGTCCTCCAGTCGAGCCACGCCACCGGCTTCGATCCGGTCCGCGGCTACAGCCGCTCCGAGCGCAGGCTCAGCGACCCGCGCGTGCGGGAGGGCATCAAGGAGATCGCCCAGCTCGACGGCGCCTTCGTCGTCGGCCCCGACTGCACGGTCGAGGGGGCCGCCCGCTACATCGACGCCTCCGCCGAGAGCGTCTCGGTGGCCAAGGGGCTCGGCGCCCGCCACTGGGCCGCCGCCGCGATCACCCGCCGCACCAAGAGCGTGGCGGTGGCCGTGAGCGAGACCAACGGCACGGTGCGGATCTTCCAGAACGGCGAGGTCGTGCTGCGCATCGAGCCCTTCCGGCGCGCGATGAAATGGAAGGAATTCGAGTACGAGCCGCCGAGCACGGCCGACTAGGCTCTGTCTGAAAAGTCGGACGGATTGGCTGCGACGTGGATTTTAGCCAAGCCGTATCAAGGAGATACGGCGGGCGAGGCCAACGAAGAGCCGTTCAAAAAGACCAAGCAGACGGCCGAGCAGAGTTTTCAGACAGAGCCTAGCTGCAGGCCAGGCATCGGCTGAATGCGCCTCAACACGCGCAACCCGGCTTCGGGCTCCCCAGACCCCGTCGCCGGACGTTCGCTGCGCCCTCCGGGCTGCGCTCACTCCTAGCGACTGGCGCTGCGCCATCCATGGCTGCGCTGGTCGCTAAAGCCGGCGGCCGGGGTACTGGGGAGCCCGAAGCCTCCTCAACTGTTTGGACTCCCGGGCTGGAGGCCCGGCTTTCACACGCGCGCGGAGGTTCGCCAAGAAACCCGAGGCCACGATGGCGAGGGGTTTCGTGAATACGGGTAGGCGAGGGGCTGCCCCTGCCGTCGAGACGGCGTATTTGA
Organism: Planctomycetia bacterium; assembly: GCA_010027105.1. Taxonomy (GTDB): domain Bacteria; phylum Planctomycetota; class Planctomycetia; order Pirellulales; family UBA1268; genus RGVT01. The sequence goes on along the minus strand of RGVT01000122.1, from coordinate 4,740 downwards.
CCAGCGAAGCCATGGATGGCGCAGCGCAGGCAAATCCGAGTGAGCCGAAGCCTGGAGGGCGAAGGCGAACGTCCGGCGAGACGGTCGGGGCAGCCCCGAGCCGGCGGGCGTCTCGAAGGCATGACAGGCTGAAGCCTGTCCTACGTCAGGCATGACAGGCTGAAGCCTGTCCCACGTCGAGCAGCATGCAACCCCGAGCCGGGTTCACCGCGTTGACGTAGCCCGAACGCGGTAGCCGCTATGATCCTCGCATGCCCGACGCCGTGTCAGATGCCGTGCCCGAGCTCGCCGGGAAGTCGGTGTGGGTGATCGACACGCTGTCGCGCGTGTACCAGCTTTTTCATGCGCTGCCGGAGATGACGTCGCCGCAGGGCACTCCGGTCGCGGCCGTCTACGGCTTCACCCGCGACCTGCTCGACATCATCGGCAAGAAGAAGGCCGACTACCTGTTCTGCGCGCTCGACGCGCCGGGGCCGACGTTCCGCCACGAGCGATTCGAGGCCTACAAGGCGAACCGGGCCGAGATGCCGGCCGACCTCGTGCCGCAGGTGCCGCTCGTCCGCCGACTGCTCGAGGTGATGGGCATCCCGTGCCTGGAGGTGCCCGGATACGAGGCCGACGACATCCTCGCCACGCTCGCCGGGCAGGTGGCGGGGCGGGGGGGCGAGTGCGTCCTGGCCACGTCCGACAAGGATGCGAGGCAGCTGCTCTCCGGGCGGGTGCGGCTCCTGAACCTGCGCACGAACCAGTTCCTGGGGCCCGACGAACTCCGGGCCGAGTGGGGCATCGGGCCCGACCAGGTCGTCGACTACCTCACGCTCGTGGGCGACGCGGCCGACAACGTGCCGGGCGTGCCGCTGATCGGGCCGAAGATCGCCTCCGAACTGCTCCAGGCCCACGGGTCGCTCGACCACGTGCTCGCCCATCCCGACGTCGTCGCGGGGAAGAAGCGGCAGGATAACCTGCGCGCGCACGCCGACGCCGCCCGCGCCAGCCGCGAGCTCGTGCGGCTGGATGCCCACGTGCCCGTCGCGGTGCCGTGGGATGCGGGGCGGCTCCATCCGCCCGACGCGGCACGGCTGGCGGCGTTTCTCCAGGAACTGGGGTTCCAGAGCCTGGTGACGAAGGTGCGGCAGTCCGGAGCGGTCGCGGCGCCGCCGACCCAACGGACGATGTTCGATGCGGGCGGCGAGCCCGCCGCGCCGCCGGCCCCCGTCGTCGAGCCCGTGGACATCGCGACCGACGAGGCGCTCGCCGCGCTCGTGCAGCGCCTGCGGGCCTGCGGCCCGGCCGCCGTGTGCGTGGCGACGCCGCCGGGCGCCACGCCCTTCGAGCCGCCGGCCGGCCTCGCAGTGGCGACGGCCGACACGATCGCCTGGATCGACCCGCGGCTGCTGGTCGATCGCGCCGGGCCGGGTGCCGCGCTGCTCGCCGCCTGGCTCGCCGATCCGGCGGCCGGGAAGATCGGCCACGACCTCAAGCGGCAGATCGTGTCGCTCAGCGCGGCGGGCCGGGCGTTCGCCGGCGGCCGGTTCGACACGCTGCTGGCCGCCTACCTGCTCGAGGCGGGCGAGCGCAACCACGGCCTCGCCGAGGTGGCCCGCCGCCACGGCATCGATCCGGGCGCGGAGGCCGACTACGCGCTCGAGCGGCCCGCCGACCGGGAGCACGCGACGCGGGCCTGCGGTCTCGTGCTGCGGCTCCGCGAGCCGCTCGCCGCCGCCCTCGACGACGCGGGGCTCGCGCGGCTCTCTGCCGACGTCGAGCTGCCGCTGGCCGCGGTGCTCGCCGAGATGGAGTTCCGCGGCGTCCGCATCGACCGCGACGTGCTCGGGAAACTCTCGGCGGAATACGCCGCCCGCCTCACGGCCCTCGAGGCCGAGATCCACGGTCTCGCCGGGCACGCCTTCTCGATCGCCTCGCCGCTGCAGGTGCGGGCGGTGCTCTTCGACGAGCTCGGCCTGCCGGTCGTGAAGCGCACGAAGACGGGCCCGAGCACCGACGCCGAGGTGCTCGAGGAGCTCGCGCCGCTCCATCCGCTGCCGGCGAAACTGCTCGAGCACCGCAAGTTCGCCAAGCTCAAGAGCACCTACGTCGACGCCCTGCCGGCGCTCGTCGACCCCGCCACCGGCCGGATCCACACCACGTTCAACCAGACCGTCACGGCCACGGGGCGGCTCAGTTCGAGCGACCCGAACCTGCAGAACATCCCGATCCGCACGTCCGAGGGCCAGCAGATCCGGGCGGCGTTCCTGCCGCGCGAGCCGGGCTGGAGGTTCATCGCGGCCGACTATTCGCAGATCGAGCTCCGCATCCTGGCGCACCTCTCGGGCGACGCGGCGATGCGGGCCGCCTTCGCGGCCGGCGAGGACATCCACACCCGCACGGCGGCGGCCGTGTTCGGCGTGGAGCCGGCGGCGGTGACGGCCGCGATGCGGCGCACCGCCAAGGCGGTGAACTTCGGGATCCTCTACGGGCAGAGCGCCTTCGGCCTCGCCAAGGCCCTGGCGATCCCGCAGGCGGAGGCGGCCGCGTTCATCGCCGCCTACTTCGCCGCGTTTTCCGGCGCCGCCGAGTTCATGGACGACGTCCTCGACCGCTGCCGGCGCGACGGCCAGGTGACCACCATGCTCGGGCGCCGCCGGACGATCGCCGGTGTCCGCGACCGCGCCGGCCGCCGCGGGGCCGCGGGCGTCTTCGCCCTCGCCCTCCCGGAACGCACGGCGATCAACACCGTCGTGCAGGGGTCGGCCGCCGATCTCATCAAGCTGGCGATGCTGCGCGTGGCCCGGCGGCTCGAGGGGGAGGGCCGGGAGGCCGCGCTCGTGCTCCAGATCCACGACGAGCTCGTGGTCGAGGCGCCCGCCGTCGAGGCGGCCGCCGTGCGCGGGCTCCTCGTCGCCGAGATGTCGGAGGCGCTGCCGCTCGACGTGCCGCTCGAGGTGTCGGTGCACGAGGGGCGCACGTGGGCGGAGTGCGAGAAGGGGGCGGCATGATCACGGTCGGCATCGGCGGCAGGATCGGCGCCGGCAAGTCGACGGTGGCCCGGCGGTTCGGCGAGTTGGGCGCCCGGGTCGTCGACGCCGACGCCCTGGCCCACGAGGTGCTCGAGGAGCCGGGCGTCACCCGCGAGATCGTGGCCCGCTTCGGGGCCGGCATGCTCGGGCCCGAAGGGCGGGTCGACCGGGGGCGCTTGGCGGCGGCCGTGTTCGGCCCCTCCTCCGACCACGCCGCCGCCCGCGCCGCGCTCGAGGCGATCGTGCATCCCCGCGTGCGCGCTCGGATCGCCGGGGCGCTCGCAGAAACGCGGGAGGCCGAACGGGCCGCGGGCCGCTCCGACTCGGTCGTGGTGCTCGACGTCCCGCTGCTCGTGCGGTCGGGGTGGCACGGGGCCTGCGACCGGGTCGTGCTCGCGGTCTGCGACGACCGCGTGCGCCGGGAGCGACTCGACCGGCGCGGCCTCTCGGCCGAGCAGCAGGCCGCGCGGGACGCCGCGGGAGAGGACCCCGGGGCCGACACGGGCGGCACGGCGGCGGACCGCCCGGAAAACGTCGTCGCCGTGGATACCTCCGGCGATCTGGCTTATACTTTCCGTCAGGTCGATCGGATCTGGGATTCGCTTCGCGGTCGGTGACCGGGGAGGGAAACCATCCGACGGCCTCGGCACGCCCCCCGGGCGGGCCGCCCACCCCTTCCGCTCTTCCCGTCCCCATCCACGCTCCCGCGCGGCCTGCGCGGGGCCTGCCAGGTGCCGCATGCCCCCCGTCGATCCGGACGATGCCGATGACCCCCTCGCCGGCGAGCCGATGTCGATCGCCGAGGAGATCGCCGAGGAGGTCAAGTTCGACGACCAGGAGGCGACCGACCGCTACGAGTCGCTCAAGAAGGGCGACACGCACATCTCGGCCCTCCAGAAGCTCTCGATGGCGGAGCTGATCGAGCTCGCCCGCCAGGAGCAGATCGGCGACATCACCGGCGCCAAGCGGCAGGATCTCGTGTTCCGGATCCTCAAGGAGCGGGTGAAACTCAACGGCCTGATGTTCGGCGAGGGGACGCTCGAGATCCTGCCCGACGGGTTCGGCTTCCTGCGCAGCCCCGACTACCACTACCTCTCCTGCCCCGACGACATCTACGTCTCCCCCAGCCAGATCCGCCGGTTCGGCCTCCGCAACGGCATGAGCGTGGCCGGCCAGATCCGACCGCCCAAGGAGAGCGAGCGCTACTTCGCGCTGTTGCGCGTGGAGGCGATCAACGGCGAGGATCCGGCGAAGCTCTCCTCGCGGGTGTTCTTCGACGAGCTGACCCCGCTGCACCCCGACGAGCGGATCCAGATGGAGACCACCGGCGAGGAGGTTTCGACGCGGGTGATCGATCTCGTCGTCCCGATCGGGTTCGGGCAGCGCGGGCTGATCGTGAGCCCGCCGCGGGCCGGCAAGACGATCCTCATGCAGAAGATGGCCCGCGCCGTCCTCGCCAACTATCCCGACGCCTACGTCTTCATGCTGCTCATCGACGAGCGGCCGGAGGAGGTCACCGACATGGAGCGGCAGGTGAAGGGGCCCTCCTGCGAGGTGATCAGCTCCACCTTCGACGAGAACGCCGCCCGCCACGTGCAGGTGGCCGACATGGTGCTCGAAAAGGCGAAGCGGCTCGTCGAGTATGGCCGCGACGTCGTCATCTTCCTCGATTCCATCACGCGGCTGGCGCGGGCCTGGAACTCCGAGGTGCCCAACTCCGGCA
>RGVT01000121.1 GCA_010027105.1 Planctomycetia bacterium | reverse complement strand
ACGTTCACTGCGCCCTCCGGGCTGCGTTCACTCCTAGCGACTGGCGCTGCGCCATCCATGGCTTCGCTGGTCGCTAAAGCCGGCTCAACGGTAGGGGCAGCCCCGAGCCTACGTCTTTACGAAACCCCTCGCCATCGTGGCCTCGGGTTTCTTGGCGAACCTCCGTTCGCTCTGGAGAGCCGGGCCTCCAGCCCGGCAGTCCAAACAGGTGAGGAGGCTTCGGGTCACCCGTGTCCCCTGAGCCGGCGTTTGCGACCAGCGCAGGCAGGATGCCGAAGCGCCAGTCGCTCCGAGTGAACGGAGCCTGGGCACCGATCCGCCGAAGGCGGATTGGTCAGGGCGCAGTGAACGTCCGGCGAGGGGGATCGGGTGGCCCGAAGCCGGCGCATTCGACGACCCTAGACTGGCCGGCGGTTGGCGACCGGGCCGCGGGCTGCGATCGCGGCGGCGATGTCGCGGCGGGACTCGTCGTCGAGTTCAACGGCGAGGGCCCTGGCGTTGATCGCGACCTGCTCGGGCGACGTGGCGCCGAAGAGCACGCTCGTGATTCCCGGCTGTTCGGCCGTCCAGGCGAGGACGAGATCGGGCAGATCGCAGCCCAGCCGGGCGGCGATCGGCCGCAGGCGATCCACGAAGTCGAGATTCCGCTCGAACTCCACGCCGTTGAACATCGGATATTTGTGGCGGCTGTCGGTCTGCGGGAACACCTGGCCGCGGCGCATCGCCCCAGCCAGGAGCCCCTTCATGAGCGGCCAGTAGACGACCATCGCGACGCCGTGGCTCCTGCACCACGGCAGGAACTCGCGTTCGATCTCCCGCTGGAGCATGTTGAAGTGCAGCTGGCAGGCGGCGAGCGGGCAGGCGGCGATGAACGCTTCGAGTTGGGGGAGCGACACGTTCGACACGCCGATGGCCCGGGCCTTGCCTTCCGCCAGCAGGCGGCGGAGCTCCCCCGCCGATTCGGCGATCGGCGTCGCCGGGTCGGGCGCGTGCAGGTAGAGCAGGTCGAGATGGTCCGTCTCGAGCCGCCGCAGGCTCTCTTCGACCTCGGCACGGAGCCGCTCGGGCCGGCCGTCGACCACCTGCCGCCGCGGGGGCGTTGCGCCGGCGTCGGGCTCCCAATGAATCCCGCACTTGCCGGCGATGACGATCGCGTTGCGCCGGCCACGGATCGCCGCTGCGATCGCCCGCTCGCTTTCGCCGCGTTCGCCGTAGCAGAAGGCGGTGTCGAGGTGGGTGATCCCCAGGTCGACGGCCATGCGGACCGTGGCCTCGGCCGCGGCCGGCGTCACGCCCGCGCGGGTCATGCCGGCGATCGGCCAGCAGCCGAGGCCGAGTGGGCCGACCGATACGGGCGCGTTTCCGAGAGGGCGTGGCGTCGTGTTCATGGGGAAGCGGCCGTGGCCTCGGACGGGGAAAAGCGGCCGGAATCGAGGAACGAGGCGATCAGATCGGCGGCATCGCGGCGGAACAATAGGCCCGTGTGGAAGGTGGGCACCGTCGTGTGCGCGTGCGGCACGTGGGGCCGGGTACTCTCCTCCGTGACGAGGGCATCCCACTCGGCGGCGATCACCCCGATGTCGACGTCGCGCGGGGTGGGCAGGCTGTTGACGAGGCTGTCGGCTGCGGTCGACAGCTCGCGCACCGGCTCGAGCACCCGGCCGAACGTCGGGGCCGCGCGGGTGGCCACGAACGAGCCGCGGTTGGGAGGGGCGAGCATCACGATGCGGCCCAGCTTGTCCGGGCGGTAGCGATCGAGCGCGGCCCGCGCCACGATGCCCCCCATGCTGTGCGTCACCAGATGGAGGGTGTGGACACCGGCCTCGGCGTCGCGTTCCATGAGCCACCGGGCGAACCGCTCGGCGTGCACGAGGAGCGAACAGCGGATGTTCCAGTAGCCCCACTTCCGGGCTTCGAAGCCGCGGCCGCGGAGCCGCGCGGCGAGGGGCGAAAGCATGAACCGATTCGCCAGGTAGCCGTGCACCAGGACCACGGTCGCGGGGCGGCGTGCGGCGGTCATGGACGGCGCAGCGACGGAGCGGGGCAGCAGTCGACGGGGCAGACGTCGTGGCTGGCCGGCAGGGCGCCGATCGCCGTGCGGCCAGGCTGCTGGTAGTGGCGTTCCGCAATCAGGTCGCGCACCATCGCCACGAACGCCGGGTCGGTGCCCACCGTCTCGGCCCGCACCATCTCGATCCCGAGCTCGCGGCACAGATCGGCAGCCTCGGTGTCGAGGTCGTAGAGCACCTCCATGTGGTCGGAGATGAATCCGATCGGGGCGATCACGAGCCGGCGCTCACCGGCAGCATGGAGTTCGCGGATCGCGTCGCAGATGTCCGGTTCCAGCCACGGCTGCGTGGGCGGTCCGCTGCGACTCTGGTAGACGAGCCGCCACGTCGCGGCGCCGGCCTCGTCTGCGACGAGCCGCGATGCCTCGGCCAGTTGCGCGACGTAGCGACAGCCGTCGGCCATCGACGTCGGGATGCTGTGGGCCGTGAACAGCACCGGGACGTTCGGTCGGGCAGCCTCTGGAAAATGCCCGAGCGCCTTGCGCACGCGGGCGGCCATCGGCCCCACGAATCCGGGGTGGTTGAAGAACACGCGGATCTTGTCGACCTCGGGGGCCCGGTCGCCGAGCGGGGCGCAGGCGGCGGCGATGTTTTCGCGATACTGTCGGCAGCCCGAGTAGCTGCTGTAGGCGCTCGTCACGAAGGCCAGGGCCCGCTCGACGCCCGCGTCGGCCATCTCGCGGAGCGTGTCGGCGAGCAGGGGATGCCAGTTGCGGTTGCCCCAGTAGATGGGCAGGTGCGGCCCGCGGGTCGCCATCTCGGCCCGCAGGGCCGCGAGGAGGGCGAGATTCTGCTCGTTGATCGGGCTTTTGCCGCCGAAGTGGTGGTAGTGCTCGGCGACTTCCAGCATCCGCTCGCGGGGCACGTTGCGGCCCCGCAGCACGTTCTCGAGGAACGGCATCACGTCGGCCGGCCCGTCGGGCCCGCCGAACGAGACGAGCAGCACTGCGTCGTAGAGACCTTCAGCCATGGACGGCTTGTGTGCGGGGAAGCGATTGACCCCACGGGGACTCGAACCCCGGTTCCAGCCTTGAAAGGGCCGTGTCCTAACCGCTAGACGATGGGGCCGGAAGACAGACCCAAAGTTGTACCGGAGCGGGAGCCTTCAGGGAATGGCGTCGGCGGCGGGCGGCCGGGAATCGGAATCGCCATGCGCGTCGCCATCCGCATCGGAGGGGGAGAGTGTGGGCGGACCCAGCGGCTCGCCCCGTGCGATCGCCTCGAAGACCTCGCGCCTGTGCACCGGCACCTCCTTGGGCGCCTCGACGCCCAGCCGGACCTTGTCTCCACGAATCTCCACAACGACGATCGTGATGTCGTTGTTGATGACGATGCTTTCGTCCTTCTTGCGAGACAGAACCAGCATGGACCATTCCTTGGCACGGGTTCGCGAGCCGAGCCTCGGCAGGCCGGACTCTACTCAAACCCATGAACTGTAAAGGTTTCCAGTCGTTCGTCAAGATTTCGCGGAATTGGGGCGATCGGGGAAGCCCCGGGAAAATCGCCGGGAAACGTGAATTTTTCCGGATCGGCCGGCTCGGGCTCCCCGCCGGACACTTCGGTGCCCGGCCCGCCCCGGGCGGCGTTTCGGGCCGCTGCCTTGTTGGTCTCTCGGCGACATCTATACTCTCGCCGTCGCGATGTCGCGCGCCGCGAGCACCCCGTGAGTGCCCCCGTGAATGCCGTGAAGGACTGGTTTCGCAATCTGTTCACCGCCGTGCGCACGGTGCTCGAGGGCATGCTCGTGACGCTGCGGGTTTTCGGCAGCACCTACGATCAGAAGCGGCGGACGTTCACCGAGCACTTCGAGTATCCGGAACTGCCGGCCCCGGTTGCGGCCCGGTATCGCGGCTTCCATCGTTACGACCTCACCACCTGCATCGCCTGCGACCAGTGTTCGAAGGCCTGCCCCGTCGACTGCATTTACATCGGCAAGGAGCGGGTCAGCGGCGGCAAGGGCTTCCAGGTCACCGGCTTCACCATCGACTACTCGAAGTGCATGTTCTGCGCGCTGTGCGTCGAGCCCTGCCCGGTGGACTGCATCTTCATGGGGTCGACGCTCGACCTCTCCTGCTACAGCCGCGACGGAACGATCGTCGACTTCGCCCGGCTGCCGGTCGACGTCGCGTGGGGCCGGGCGACGATCAACCCTACCGCGGTGGCGGCCTCGAAGGTGATCGTCGAGCCGGTGCACGGCGGTCCCAACCAGTAGAGCGGGCAGCAGGTCTTTCATTCGCATGAGCCCCACCCATCCAGCCCTGATCGCCGGCTACGTGGCCCTGTTCGTGGCCCTCGGCGGCGGGTTCCTGTGCGTGAATCTGCTCGTCGGCTGGCTCGTGCGGCCGCGGGTGCCGAACAGCGAAAAACTCGAGGTCTACGAGTGCGGGGAGCCGACGATCGGCTCCAGTTTCGTGCAGTTCGACCTGCGGTTCTACGTGGTGGCGCTGTTGTTCATCATCTTCGACGTCGAGGTGGCCCTCTTCTTCCCGTGGGCCACGGTGTTCGGCAAGGCCGTCCAGTTGGCCGATCCCGCGCTCGCCACGGTGCAGGCCGACGGCTCCAGCCTCACGCCCGCCGCCGCCGGCTTGATGAAGGAACTCGGCGTGGCCGCCCCCGCGGTGCCCCACTTCCCGCTCGACGAGGGCGTGAAAAGCCGGATCGAAGCCTCGCGTGGCACGAAGACCCGGCAGCAGGTGGAGGCGGAATGGAAGGTGGCGCGGGCGGGGACGCTGCTCGCCCGCACGGCCGCCTCCGACATGGCCGCGTTCTTCGCGGTGCTGCTCGTGGGCTTCGCCTACGTGTGGAGCCGCGGCGACCTCGACTGGGTGCGGGCGGTGACGGCCGAGCGGGCCGCCGGCGGCTGAGACGAAGCGGCGACACGAAGAGGCAGGAGAGATGCGAGGGCCGGCGTTCCTGGAAAAACTCGAGGCGGTACTGCCGGGCGCGGTAACCGGCCGGAATCTCGAGGCGCTCGATCCCTGGATCGAGGTTGCGCCCGACCGGCTCGTGGACGTCTGCCGCTGGCTGAAGGAATCGTCCGACCCGCGGTTCGACGCGCTGGAGTGCGTGACCGCCGTCGACTGGTTCGAGCCCGACCAGAAGAAGGCGGCCAAGGTCACGTGGCAACCGCGCCTGGAACTCGTCTACCACCTCTGGAGCACCGCCGCGCGGGCGAGCCTCGTGCTCAAGGTGAGCCTGCCCCGGTGGAAGGACGACACGCCCGGCGAGCTGCCCGAGGTGCCGAGCGTGGCGGGCGTGTGGCGCACGGCCGACTGGCACGAGCGGGAAGTGTACGACATGTCGGGCGTCACCTTCACCGGCCACCCCGACCTCCGCCGGATCCTCTGCCCGGAGGACTGGGTCGGCTATCCACTCCGCAAGGACTACGAGATGCCGCTCGATTACCACGGCATCCGCGGCCGCTAGACGCTCCACCACGAGGCGCATCCACCATGGCTCAGGCCATCGACGACGATCCGCGGATCATCGAGTTCGACGTCCGCACCGACGAGATGCTCGTCAACATGGGGCCGCAGCACCCCAGCACCCACGGCGTGCTCAGGCTCGTGCTCCGCACCGACGGTGAAATCGTGTCGGAGGTGGAGCCCCACATCGGCTACCTGCATCGCTGCGCGGAGAAGATCGGCGAAAACCTCACGCCCCGGCAGTGGATCCCCTACACCGACCGCATGGACTACCTCGCGGCGATGAACATGAACCTCGGCTGGGCCCTCGCCGTCGAGAAACTCATGAAGCACGAGGTGAGCGAGAAGGCCCGCCACCTCCGCGTGCTGATCGCCGAGCTCGGTCGGATCGCGAGCCACCTCGTGGGGATGGGCGCCTACGGCCTCGACCTCGGCACCTTCAGCCCGTTCCTCTACGCGTTCCGCGAGCGGGAGAAGATCCTCGACCTCTTCGAGGAGGCCTGCGGCGCCCGCCTGACCTACAGCTACATCACCGTCGGCGGCCTCACGGCCGACCTGCCCCCGGGCTGGCTCGGGAAGTGTGAGGCCTTCCTCGCCCAGTTCGAGCCCGTGATCCAGGAATACCACGCCCTTCTCACCACCAACGCGATCTTCGTCAAACGCACGGCCGGGATCGGCGTGCTGTCGCCGGCCATGGCGATCGACTACGGCTGCTCCGGCCCGGTGCTCCGCGGCAGCGGCGTCGACCAGGACATGCGGCGCGACGGCGAGAGCGTCTACACCGCCATGTACGACGGCTACGCCTTCGAGGTGGCCGTGCAGAAGGACGGCCGCTACCCGCGCGACCACACCTACCCCGCCGTGCCGGCCGACGCCGTGCTCGGCGACTGCTGGCACCGGTTCTTCGTGCGGATGCTCGAGGTGGTGCAGTCGATGGACCTCGTCCGCCAGGCGATCGACCGCTACTCCGCCTGCAAGGGCCCGCTCGGCGAGCCGCTCAAGCTCACCGAAAAGCTCCCGGCCGGCGACGCCTACCTCGAGACGGAGTGCCCCAAGGGCCAGATGGGCTTCTACCTCGTGAGCGACGGCACGTCGATCCCGTGGCGGGTCCGCGCCCGCTCGAGCTCGTTCTCGAACCTCTCGGTGACCGCCGAGCTCTGCCGCGGCTGCCTGATCGCCGACGTGCCGGCGATCGTGGGCAGCCTGGACATCGTGATGGGCGAGATCGACCGCTAGCCTGGTCGGCCGCGCGCCGGCTTCAGGCCACCCGATCCCTCTCACCGGACGTTCGCTGCGGGCTTCCTGCCCTCCGCTCACTCGGATGTGCCTGCGCTGCGCCATCCTGGCTTCGCTGGTCACATACGCCGGCTCAAGGGACACGGGTAGCCCGAAGCCTCCTCAACTCCATCAGGGAGCGCGAGGCTCGGGGCTGCCCCTGCCGGAAGCCAGGATGGCGCAGCGCCAGTGAGTCCGAGTGAGCGAAGCCCATGGATGGGCGCAGCGAACGTCCGGCGAGACGGTCGGGGCAGCCCCGAGCCGGATTGGGCAAAGAGAGCCGCGAAAGGTTGAAGCGCGTCTTCCATGGTCACCCTGCAGGCTGAAGCCTGTCCCACATGCTGACGCTTTCATGCCCATTTTCCGGCCGGGACTTGTGATTTGGCCGGCCGTAAGGCAGACTTCGTGCGATTTTTCACGAAGTCGGGTTTCGCCCGGAAATATCGCTCCGCATGGCTGATTTCCTGATCAATTCGGTCGGCCTGCCGCCGTGGCTCGGGTGGACGGTCGTGGCGGGCGTGGCGGCGGCCCTGATCCTCAACGTGATCGCCGGCGGGGCGCTCGTGTTCATCTGGGCCGAGCGCAAGATCGCCGCCCGGATCCAGGATCGGCTCGGGCCCACGCGGACGGGCGGCCGGTTCGGCTGGCTGCAGTCGCTCGCCGACGGCATCAAGCTCCTCGCGAAGGAAGACCTCATGCCGGAGGGGGCCGACGGGCTGCTCTTCCGGATCGCGCCCTACGTCAGTTTCTGCGCGTCGTTCTGCGCGTTCATCGCCCTGCCGTTCGCGTTCGACTTCGTGGGCCAGCGGCTCAACGTGGGCGTGTTCTTCGTCGTGGCGGTGCTCGGGCTCGAGGT
>RGVT01000013.1 GCA_010027105.1 Planctomycetia bacterium | reverse complement strand
GGGTGGCTGGGCGACGCTTCACGCACGCCTGCGGCCCGCCTGGCCGGCGCTCGACCTCCTCGTCAACGCCGCCGGCTGCGGCGCCACCGGGGAGGTCGGCCGCCTTCCCGAAGCCCAGTGGCGGCGCGTCATCGACACGAATCTCGTCGGCACGGCGCTGGGATGCGAGACGTTCCTGCCGTGGCTGCGGGAACACACCGGCCGCTCGCGCGTCGTGAACGTGGCCTCGATCTCGGGCCTGCTCGGGATCCCGTCGATGGCCGCCTACTCGGCGAGCAAGGCCGGCGTGATCGCGCTCTCGGAGGCGATCGCCGCAGAATCCCCTGCCGGTCGCCCGGGCGTCACGATCGTCTGCCCGGGCTTCTTCCGCTCCGGGCTCCTCGACACCTGGCACTTCACCGCCGAGCGCGAGGCCCGCGAGGCCCGGCGGCGCATGGATGCGACGCCGCTCGACGCCGCCGCCCTGGCCCGCCGTGTCCGCCGCGCGCTCGACCGCGACGAGCGCTACGTGATCGAAGGACTCCAGGCCCGCTGGCTGTGGCGTCTCAAACGCCTGGCCCCGCGCACGACGACGGCTGTCTTGCGACGCGTGTATCTCCGTCTCGGGTGAAGGTGCCGGCTCGGGGCTGCCCCATACCGTCTCGCCGGACGTTCGCTGTGCCCTCCGGGCTGCGCTCACTCCTAGCGACTGGCGCTGCGCCTGGCGAGTGTCGCGCCGTCGCCGCCGTCCCGGCGTCGGCGGCGGCTTACGGTCGCCGAGCGAAGCTCGGCTCCCGCACGCGAACGTCAGGGCCGGAGGCCCGGTTTTGCACCAGCGGGCGGAGGCCCGCCAAGCGAACAGCGGCAGGATGCCGGGTGTTCGCGTGAAGATGGCTTCGCTGGTCGCTAAAGCCGTCTCAACGGTAGGGGCAGCCCCTCGCCTCCCCTTTTTGCGATTCGTGTGGAAGGTCCTGTCTGACGGTCGCCCGGACGTGCGACCGCCGGCATTCGAGCCGCACCTTGGCTGCGGCTCCGAATGCCCGGCCCGCAGGGGCCATGGATGGCCCTGCGGGCGCTCAAGCAAGCTCGTCGAGCCAGGCGCGGATTTCGTTTTCGTATTCGCTCGCCAGGCCCCCCACGATCAATTGGCGGTGGAAGCTCGCGGCGCCCCCCTTCAGGAGGTCGGCGTCCTCCGCGCTCGGAAACCGCTTGGTCGGATCGGCCGCGATCATGCTGCGGCAGAAGTTCATCAGGAGTTCGTTGCACGTGACGTCGTTCGGCAGCAACTGCGGCAGCCGGTGGGCGAGTGTGCGCTTCGCCTCGAGCAGGTCGCGGTAGGACTGCAGGCCGGCGAACGGCGGCTGGCCCGAGAGCATCTCGATGAGCACGTAGCCGAGGCTCGCGAGATCGGAGCGGGGGGAGTTTTCCTTGCCCTCGAGCACCTCGGGGGCGGCGTAGGACGGCGTGCAGGTGCGGTTGGCGGGCATGTCGTCGAGCACGAGCGCCGAGCCGATGTCGATCATCTTGGCGTTGCCGGTGCGCTTCACCATGATGTTCGAGGTCTTCACGTCGCCGTGCACGATGCCGTCGCGGTGGAGGGCGGCGAGGGCCGCCAGGCATTCCCGCACGATGGCGATCGCGACACCCGGCTTGAGCCGCGACTGCTGCGGGCCCGCCGTGACGATGACGTTGTTGAGGTAGGTCCAGCGCGTCTCGCTGACGCTCTGCCGCGTGAGGTCGAGCAACTCCGGGGCGAGGAGCCGCGACAGGTCGTAGCCGTCGATCCACTCCATCTCCATGATCCGGATCCGGCGCTGCTCCACGAAGTTCTGCACGTCGAGGAGGTTGTCGTGCTGGATCTGGGCGACCCGCGACGAGACCTTCGCGATCCGCTCCATCGCCTCGTCGTAGAGGTTCTCCGTCTCGTACCGCTCGGGCGAGAAGATCTTGAGGGCCACCGGGAGCGTGAATCCGTCGGAGCCCCGGCGGGTGGTCAGGAACACGATCCCCTGCCCTCCCGCGCCCAGCCGCCTGCCGAGGTTGTGATATTCCGTCCAGTTGAGACGTCCGCCGGCCACGATCGCGCCGTAGCGGGCGAGCAGCTCCTCGGGGCAGCGGCTCCCCACCTCCCCCGCTACCGAGATGGTGGGCCGCCCCTCCTGGTAGAGGGTGGTGGACATCGAATGGCCGCGGTCGTCGGGGTCGGGGGGATGCACGGGCTCGGGCTCGGGGGTGCTAATCGGTGGTGTGCGCCGGCGGCTCGGGGAAGCCGAGCCGCTTGTCGACGAGGTTCTCGAGCGGCCTCCCCGACAGGTACCGTGTGAGATTATCGCAGAAAAATTCGGTCATTGCATCGATTCGGTTCGCAGCCTGCCCGCCCACGTGCGGCGTGATGACGAGCCGCGGGGCGGTCCAGAGCCGGCTCGTCGGCGCGGGAGGCTCCTCGGGCGTGACGTCGACGCCCGCCGAGTCGAGGTGGCCGCTCTCGAGCGCGTCAACCAGCGCGTCCTCCACGATCAGCGGCCCACGGGCCACGTTGACGAGGATCGCCCCCGGCTTCATCCGGGCGATCGCCGCCGCGTCGATCATGCCGCGCGTCCGTTCGGTGAGCGGGGCCGCGAGGATCACGATGTCGGCCTGTGGCAGGAGGTCGGGGAGCGTCTCGGGGCCGCCGAGGAATTCGACCGCCGCCGGCCTCCGCACCGGAAACCAGTCGGTGGCCAGGATGCGGACGCGGAACGGGGCGAGCACCTCGACCAGCCGCCGGCCGTTGCCGCCGAGGCCCACGATCACCACCGTCGCGCCGGTGAGGTCGCGGGTCGGCCGGCGGACGAACTCGCGCCGGGCCTGCTGCGCGAGAAAGAGCGGGATCCTGCGGGTGCAGGCGGTCACGAGCGCGAGCGTGTGCTCCGCCACCTGGTCGGCGAGCACGCCCGAGGCGCTCGTGACCGTGATCGGCGAAGCCACCACGCTCGGCACCAGGCAGTGGTCGAGGCCGGCGGCCGACGACTGGATCCATTGCAGGCGGCCGCCCGCCACGATCGCGTCCCACGGCACCGGCACCTTCGGATGGCCGCAGAAGATGTCGGCCGAGGGCAGTTCCGCAGCCACCCGCTCCTGGCCGGCGTCGACGATCGTCGCGGCCGGCGCGGCGGCCTGGATCCGGGCGATGTGACGGGCCTCTACCGGATAGCAGAGGACGATGCGGAGGCGGGGCTTCATGATGGCCGGTTGTGGCAGGAGTTCCACCGGTTTGACAAGTCGGCGGTGGACCACCGGAAGCGTGCCCTGGTGAACCCCCCGTGCTAGAATGAATTCCGGACGGTGCGTTCTCGGCCGTGGCTCGGCTCGCCCGGCTCATTCGTGCGGTGACCCGATGCGTCCGACGTTGCTCGCCGTGGCGGCCCTCGCAATCCTGCGGATCGTGGTCGGCCTGCACTTTTTCCTCGAGGGCCTGAGCCACCTCCGGGATGCCGACTGGTCGAGCGCCGGATTCCGCAAGGCGGCCGTGGGGCCGCTGGCCGACTGGTATCGCAAAGGCCTGCCCGAGACGGGCGACTGGTCGGGCACGGTGGGGGCTGCGAACGGGCGCCCGGCGGCCGAGGCGGGAGTCGCCTGGAAAGATTCGATCGTCGCCAACTGGAAGAAGCTGCTGGCAAACCGCCGCCGCCTTGTGCCGCTCGACGGTCCACGGGCGTCCGAGGCTGAACGATTGCTCGAGGCTGCCGGCGCCGAACTCGACGGCTACGTCGCCGGCCTGGCGGATGAGTTCGGAGCCTACAGGCTCGAACTGGATCGCCTGGCCGAGATGCGGCGGTCGCCGGCCTCCCGGCAGGTGCCGTTCGCCCGCGACCGTGTCGCCAAGAAGCAGAAGGAACTCGCCGGGCAGGCGGCCGGCTGGATGCGAAACGCCGCCGCCATCGGCACGAAGCTCGTCGCGGGTTGGGACGAGCAACTCTCGTCGGCCGAGCGGCTCCGGGCGTCGGAGGCCGCCGAGCCGTCCGCGCTCTGGAAGGCAGATCGCTTCGTGAGCTGGTCGCTCGTCACGATCGGTGCCTGCCTGGTGCTCGGCCTGGGTGTGAAATTCAACGCCCTGGGTGCCGCCTGCTTCCTGGCGAGCGTGATCGCCTCGCAGCCGTTCTGGGTGCCGGGCGCCCAGGCCACCTACGACCAGTGGGTGGAACTCGCCGCCCTCCTCGCGATCGCCGCGCTGCCCGTCGGCGGCTGGAGCGGCCTCGACTACTTCCTGAAATCGTGGTGCCCGCTGTCATGCTGCGGCGGGCGATGCAGCCCAGCCTGAATCGAGCCGGTGCACGGCACGGAGAAGAGCCATGACCCTGAGCGAAGCCCAGAAGCAGATCGGCAAGGAAAATTTCAGCGACGCCGTCGCCGTCACGCGGCGCGACTTCCTCACCGGGGCCGTCGCGGCGGGGATCGCCAGCGGCGCGGGCCTCGGCTCGATCTACTTCGGCTACGGCAGGAGCGTCGGCAGGCCGCTCCGCGTCGGCTTTCTCGGCACGGGCGACGAGGGGGGCGTGCTGCTCGGGGCCCACAATCCCGACTACCTCAACGTCGTCGCGATCGCCGATATCCGCCCCTACAACGTGTTCCGCGCGTTTCATGGCGACGTCTCGAGCCCGACCGCCTCCACCGCCCGGCCCGGGCTGATGGCGAAGTACAAGTGGGCCACCGAGGACGAGGCCCGCAAGACGGTGAAGGTGTACGGCGCCTATGAAGACCTGCTCGCCGACAAGGACGTGGAGGCGGTCGTGATCGCCCTGCCGCTGCATCTCCACGCCGAGGCCGCCATCAAGGCGATGCGCGCAGGCAAGCACGTGCTCACCGAGAAGCTGATGGGCCACAGCATCCACGAGTGCAAGGAGATGGGCCGGGTGGCCCGTGAGACGGGGAAAATCCTGGCCACCGGCCACCAGCGGCACTACAGCATCCTCTACGACAACGCGGTGCACACGATCGGCACGGCGAAACTGCTCGGCGACCTGCACTCCATCCGCGCCCAGTGGCACCGCGGCAACCTCCCGGGCAACGACTCCTGGAAGCCGCCGATGCCCGACGACGACTCGCTCGCCAAGAAGCTCGCCGGCTGGAAGAAGGATCTCGCGAGCGCCAAGCCCTCCGACATCGACGCCCTCACGAAGCGGATCGCCCAGCTCGAAGCCCAGATCGAGGACAAGGTCGTGGACGCCGCCGCGTACGGCTACACGCCGATGACGCTCGGCGACGGCTCGGCCCGCACGCCCCTCCAGGAGCTCATCCGCTGGCGGCTCTGGAACCGCACCGGCGGCGGCCTGATGGCCGAGCTCGGCAGCCACCAGCTCGACGCGGCGGGCATCTTCGTCTCGGCGATGCACGGGCCCGGCAAAAAGGTGAAGCCGCTCACGGTCACGGCCGTCGGCAACCGCAGCATCTTCCCGGCCGACCGCGAGGTCGACGACCACGTCTACTGCATGTACGAATACCCCGCCCCGGGCTATGAGGAAGATAAAAACAAGAAGGTGGTCGTCACCTACTCCTCCATCAACGGCAACGGCTTCGGCGACTACGGCGAGGTGGTGCTCGGCACGAAAGGCACGCTCGTGCTCGAGCGCGAGCAGGAGGTGATGCTCTACAAGGGCGCGGCGAAGGACACCCGCGTGACCGTGGCGAAGGCCAAGGACGGCACCCCAACGCTCGACACGACCGAGAGCGGCGGCGGTGGCGGCGCCGTGGCCGGCAAGGCGGGCGGCGAGGGAGCCCCGCCCTCCCGCGGCTACACCGAGGAGATGGAGCACTGGGCATGGTGCATCCGCAACCCGTCGCCGGAAAACCAGCCCCGCTGCAAGCCGGAGGTGGCGATCGCCGACGCCGTGATCGCGCTGGTGAGCAACATCGCCCTGGCGAACCCCGACACGCAGCCGCGGATCACGTTCAAGCCCGAGTGGTTCGACATCGCGAGCGACGAAACGCCCGAAGGCGTGAAGCCCGACGTCACCCGCGAACGCTACAAGACGTAGGACAGGCTTCAGCCTGTCACACACGTAGGACAGGCTTCAGCCTGTCACACACACATAAGACAGGCTGATGCAAGTCGTTCGCGGGATAGGCGGCCCGACACACGTTTCTGACTGGACAAATTCAGCGGGCCGGACATACTGCTTTCAGAGCCGTAAGGCTTCCCACCCACCTCGCCGGCGAATCTGGACGCCGGCCCCCGATTCCACCGGACCTGCCGCTGGCGGCGGCAGGGACGCAGAGGAGTTCGTCGATGCAACGGTGTACGAAGTCGGCGTCGCGTATGCGTTTCTCGTGGCCCGTGATCGCGGCCGCGGTCGGCAGTTGGGCCCTCTCGCTCGTCACCACGGCCGCGCTCGTCGCGATCGGATGGTTCGGCCACGCCACCCACTGGACGTTCGGCTTCGGATCGCACGGCGCCCACGATGCGGCAGCCCACACCGTGGCCCGCGAGCCGGTGTCGCGGGAGGCCGACGGCGAGATCCGGTTCCGCTCGCAGGAAGCCCTCGACCGCACCGGGATCGAGCTCGTGCCCGTCGAGCAGCGGCAGATGGTGAGCGAGCTCATCGTCAACGGCGTCGTGGCCTACGACGAACGGCGCATCGCGCAACTCTCCACCCGCGTGCCGGGCAGCATCTGGCGGGTCGAGAAGCACCTCGGCGACCACGTCCGCAAGGGCGATGTGCTGCTCGTCATCGACAGCCAGGACGTCGGTCAGTTGAAGGCCGATTTCCTCAATGCGCTCGTCGTCCACGAATCGCGTCGCGAGCAGCTCGCCATCCTCGAGGAGGTGAAGAGCGCGGTGATGGGTCGGCAGTTGCGGGAGGCGAAGGCCGCCCTCCGCGAGGCCCGCAACCACCTGGTCAACGCCGAGCAGGCTCTCGTGAACCTCGGATTCGAGGTCGTGATCGCCGACTACGAGCCGCTCGACGACGACGCCCGGGCCGCCCGCATCCGTACGCTCGGCCTGCCGCAGCCGCTCATGGCCGGTCTGTCCGGCGACCGTCTCTCGTCGAACCTCCTGCCACTCTATGCCCCGTTCGACGGCGTCGTCGTGGGCCGCGAGGCGGTCGTGGGCGAGGTGGTCGAGGCGGCCAAGCCGATCTTCGAGGTGGCCGACATCTCCTCGATGCTGCTCGTGCTCAGCGTCAGCAAGGAGGACGCTGGGAAGGTGGCGATCGGTCAGCCGGTGCGGTTTCGGCCCGACGGCTCCACCGAGGAGTTCACGAGCACGATCGCCTGGATCAGCACCGAGGTGAACGAGGCCACGCGTACGCTCGAGGTGCGGGCGGAGGTGCGCAACCACTCTGATCGGGTCGCATCGGCCGCGGTCGGACTGCGGGCCAATACGTTCGGCAGCGGCCGGATCGAGATCGACCGCCGCGGCACGGCCGTGGTCGTGCCCAAGCGGAGCGTGCAGTGGGACGGCCGCCGCTGGGTGGTGTTCGTACCGAGCGGCGCGGCGGCCTTCGTGCCGCGCGCGGTGCGGCCTCGCGTCGAGCAGGGCGACGTCGTCGAGATCGTGGTCGCCGCCGACGGCCCGCCGCTCACGCACGTCGTCGCCGCGGGGAGCCACGTGCTCAAGAGCCAGATTCTGCTCGAGCGGATGGAGCGCGGGGAGTTGTAACCGACAATTTCTGCGGTGGGACTGTCGTCGGTTCGCCCAACACGGCTCGGAGGGCGGCAAAAGTCTTCTCGCTGGGCCGGGGCGGCCCACGCTCGTCGAGCGTTCGCCGACCCTCCTCACCTTCCTCCAGCGTACGAAATAAAAACACCACCACACCGATGCTCGAAAACATCATCGCCTGGTCGTTGTCGCACAGGATCGCGGTGCTCTCGGGGGCTGCGGTCACGTGTCTCGTCGGCTGGGTGGCCGTCAATGGGCTCGTGATCGACGCGTTTCCCGACACGACGCCGGTGCAGGTGCAGGTCAACACCGTCGCGCCCGGCATGGTGGCCGAGGAGATCGAGCGGCAGATCACGTTTCCGATCGAACTGGCGATGGGGGGCATGCCCGGGCTCGAGGGCTTGAGGAGCGCGAGCATGTTCGGCCTGTCGGTCGTGATCGTCACGTTCAAGGACGGCACCGACATCTACTTCGCGCGGCAACTCATCAACGAGCGACTCGGCACCGTGGCCGTGCCGTCGGGCGTGGAGCGGCCGGAGATGGGGCCCGTCTCCACCGGCCTCGGCGAGGTGTTTCATTACCTGCTCGTGCCCCGGGGGATGAGCCTCACCGACGTGAAGACGCTGCAGGAGTGGACGCTCAAGCCGGCCCTCCGGAGCGTGCCCGGCACGGCGGAGGTGAACGCCTGGGGTGGGCTCAACAAGCAGTATCAGATCCGCGTCGACCCCGCCCTGCTCCGCAAGTACGACCTCTCGTTCGACCAGGTCGTGGAGGCCGTGCCGCGGAACAATTTCAACGTGGGGGGCGGCTCGATCGACCGCTCCGGCGACGCCGTGCTCGTCTACGGCGTGGGCCGCACGGTCGACGTCGAACAGATCCAGCGGATCGTGATCGCGTCGCGCGAGGGCGTGCCGATCCGGATCCGCGACGTGGGGGAAGTGGTGATCGGCCACGAGATCAGGAAGGGCGCCGTCACCTCCGGCGGCGAGGGGGAGGTGGTGCTCGGCCTGGGGTTCATGCTCATGGGTGAGAACAGCTATGCCGTCACGACCCGGCTGCGCGACCGGTTCGAGACGCTGCTCGCCACGCTGCCCGAGGGGGTGGAGGCGAAGGTGGTCTACGACCGCACGCAACTCATCGACCGGGTGATCGCCACGGTCCGGCAGAACCTGCTCGAGGGCGCCTTTCTCGTCGTCGTGATCCTGTATGTCATGCTCGGCAACCTCCGGGCCGGCCTCGTGGCCGCCACGGCCATCCCGCTCTCGATGATGTGCGGCTTCATCGGGATGTGGCAGGCGGGCATCGCCGCGAGCCTGCTCTCGCTCGGGGCGATCGACTTCGGGATCGTCGTCGACTCGTCGGTGGTCGTGATCGAGAGCATCCTCGAGAAGATCGGCCACCATCCGGGGGCCACCGGGGCGGCACGGCTCAGGCTCGTGCAGGAAGCGACCAATGCCGTCAAGAAGCCGGCCTGCTTCGGGCAGCTGATCATCATGATCGTCTACATCCCGATCCTCACGCTCGAGGGCGTCGAAGGGAAGATGTTCCGGCCGATGGCGCTCACGGTCGTGTTCATCCTGATCGGGTCGCTCGTGCTCTCGCTGACCGTCGTGCCGGTGCTCTCGAGCATCTTCCTGCCGCGGCGGATGGACAGCCACGACGTCTTCCTCGTGAAAGTGCTGCGTGCGGCCTACCGACCGCTCCTGCGGTGGTGCCTGGCGGCCCGCGGCACGCTGGCCCTCGCGGCCGTCGTGATCCTCGGGATCACCGTGCTCCGGGCGGCGTCCCTGGGCACGGAGTTCGTGCCCAAGCTGTCGGAGGGCGACATCGTGCTCGGGATCATCCGCGCCCCGGGCACGAGCCTCGAGGAGTCGTGCCGGATGAACATGCGGATCGAGAGGGCCCTCCTCGAGGAGTTTCCGGCCGAGGTCGCCCACATCTGGAGCCGCACCGGCACGCCGGAGGTGGCCACCGACGCCGGCGCGATCGAGGCCACCGACATGTTCATCGCACTCAAGCCCCGCGAGGGGTGGAAGCGGGCGCGCGCACAGGCCGGGCTCGTCGAGGAGATGAACAAGGTGGTGGAGGGGATCCCAGGCCAGATCATCTGGTTCACGCAGCCGATCGAGCAGCGGATCAACGAGATGGTGTCGGGCGTGCGGGCCGACATCGCCGTGAAGGTGTTCGGCGACGACCTCGAGAAACTGGTGCAGAAGGCGAACGAGGTGGCGGCAGTCCTCAAAAGCGTGCCCGGCGGGGCGGACGTGGCCGTCGAGCAGGTGGCCGGGCAGCCGATCCTGAAGATCGCCGTCAAGCAGGACGAGATCGCCCGCTACGGCATCTCGGCGCAGGCGGTGCTCGACGTCGTGGAGAGCGTGGGCGGCAAGGCCGTGGGGCAGATCGTGGAGGGGCAATTGCGCTTCCCGATCGTGGTGCGGCTCCCCGACGCCCAGCGGAACGGTCCGGCGGCGCTCGCCGACATCCCCGTGCGCGGGCCCGGCGGCGAGAGCGTGCCGCTCGAGCGGATCGCGGCGATCGAGACGATCCTCGGGCCGAAGTTCGTCACCCGCGAGTGGAGTGAGCGGCGGGTGGTCGTGCAGTGCAACGTGCGCGGCCGCGACGTGGGCGGCTTCGTGGGCGAGGCGCAGGGCGCAATCGCCGAAAAAGTCGAGTTCCCTGCCGGAAAATTCCGGCTCGAGTGGGGCGGGCAGTTCGAGAACATGCAGCGGGCCCAGAAGCGGCTCACGATCGTGGTGCCGCTCGCCCTCCTGCTGATCATCGCCCTGCTCTACCTCACCTACCGCAACGTGGCCGACACGCTCCTGCTCTTCGTGAGCGTGCCGTTCGCGTGCGTGGGGGGCATCTGGGCGCTGGCGCTGCGCGGCATGCCGCTCTCGATCTCGGCCGCGGTCGGGTTCATCACGCTCTCGGGCGTGTCGGTGCTCTCCGGCATGGTGGTGGCGAGCGCTCTTCGCGAACGCCTCGCCCGCGGCACGGCCCGCGACGTGGCGATCGAGGAGACGTCATCCGCCTCGCTGCGCACGATCATCATGACGGCGCTCGTGGCCAGCCTGGGCTTTATCCCGATGGCCGTCTCGGAGGGCACGGGCGCCGAGGTCCAGCGGCCGCTGGCGACGGTCGTGATCGGGGGCGTGATCACGAGCACACTGTTCACGCTGTTCGTGCTGCCGGCGCTCTACCGCCTGATCCTCCGCGTGCCGCCCGCCCTCGTGCTGCCCGGCGACCGTTGATCGTGTCCGCGTGGGACAGGCTTCAGCCTGTCATGCCCCCCTGGCTCAAGCCGCCTGAGAACCACCCGCAATCGGAGCCGGCGGTAGGCATGCTCGACTCCGGTCGTGTTGAGAGTACCGGACTCGTGGGTTTTGATGAGGCATCGATAGTCCTCAACGACTCCCTTCGTCTGCGCGTGCCCACCGACCGTCTCCGCCGAAAGCTCTTATCGCCTCCGAGTTGGGGAGGCTTTGGGCCACCCAGCGTTCCCCCCGTGGGACAGGCTTCAGCCTGTCAGGCCTCCCCGGTGGTCACGTCAACCGATGTCGAGGATCCGTGGCAGCCGGGCGTCGGCGGGGAGGCCGAGGATGGTGCGGAGTTTCGTGATGGCCGCCTCATCGAGCGGCACGAACACGACCGGGTCCTGGCATTGTTCGGGGTCGACGAGGCGGTAGGTCACGATCCCGTCCCTCCCCACCTGCGCGGCCCGGCCGTAGCCGTACATCATGTTGTCGACCTTGTCGAAGAAGTCGCGGAGCGTGATCCGCCCCGGCCGCGGGCGGCGGACGTAGAAGAGCTCGATCACGTCCCGCCAAAAGTGGGGCACGAACTTCTCGCTGACGTCGGCGTGGCCGACGCAATTGCGGTTCGTCCCGGCGATCAGGTAGGGAAGCGAGGCGAGCGCGAGGCCGCGATCACGGCAGCCGCGTTCGAGAGCGTTGGCCAGGTTGAGGGAGAAGTCGGCGCTGTAGCAGTCGTCGAACACGAGGACGAGGTGGCCGAGGTCGATCCCGGTGGGGTTCGCCGCCGCGCGGCGGGCCGCGCCGTCGAGGAGCGACTCGGCGAGGCGTTCGCTGGGAATGGAGTAGCTCTGGATCTCCGTCGGCAGGCCGTGGCCGAGGACGACGATCGTGGAGGGTGCATCCGTCGCCGCGGCTTCCTTGACAGCCGAGAGAAAGTCGGCGGCGACCGATGGCACGGTCTCGTCGGGGCCGTCCTTTTTGAAGACGGTCGCAGTCGTACCGTAGGCCGAGGCGAGGGCGGTGATCTCCTTGGGGTCGAGACCACGATCGGGATCGAGGAGGCCGATCAGGGGGCGGTCGGGCGCGATCACGGCAACGTCGCCCGCGGCGTCGCGCCGTTCGTCGATGAACCGGGCGAGCTTCACGAGCACGTCCGCCTGCTCGTCCCGGGAGAGAGTCGCAATCTGCCCGGCATGAGCCTCGGCGAGGTGATAGAGCGACGGCTCGATCTGCCGGTAGTGCCTGGGCGTGGCGTCGAGCCGCGCGGCGACGAGGGGCGAGCAGTCGCGCGCGAAGGCATCGAGCGACCGCGGCAGCCCGGTGTCGGCCGCCCGCGCCGCGGATGCCAGCGCGCAGAACAGCGCGCGGAGCACTGAGGTCGCAGCCGGCCGGCGGAGTATGATCACGCGTACAGTGTCTCCTGCCGCTCGGGGATGATCAAGACCCGTGACCTGCGCGACGGCTCGCGAGCATCTCCTCCACGAGCCCTGCGAGCCACTCGTCATCCGGCTGTCGCGGCCGTGTACACTGTGTCGCGATCGTCCAGCCGGCAGGAGCGACCGTATGCAGTCGACGTTTCGAAATTCCCACCTGGACGTGGGCGAACTCCTGGCCGCGGCGCCGGTCGCCGTGCCGCGCCCGGCCCCATTCCTGGGGCCGGCGACCGTGCTGGCGGTGACCGACACGCACGTGGACATCGAGGTGCCGGAAGGCCGCTGCTCCGCCATGGTCGCGATCAGCCAAAGTTATGCCCCCGTGGTCGGTGACACGGTGCTGGCCGTGTGCCGTGACGGGGAGTGGTTCGCGATCGGCCTGATTCGGGGCACCGGCACGACCACGTTCACCGCCCCGGGCGACATCGAGCTCGCGGCCCCCCGCGGCTGCATCGAGCTGCTCGCCGGGGACGGGGTTTTCCTCAGGAGTGATCTCGTGGAAATCGTCGCCGCGAGGATCGAGCTTACGGGGCGGCATCTGGTCGAGCGGTTCCAGTCCGTCACCCAGTGGATCACCGGGTCGCTCCATCGCCGGCTGGGCAGGATACACACCACCGTCGAGGGAGCCTATGAACTCCGCGCGGGACGGATCACCGAGATTGCCGACGAGGACGTGGCGATCGACGGCAAGACGATCCATCTGGGCTAGAGGGTCAAGACCCCGTGGCCGGGCCGGCACGCGAGCCGAACGACATGTCTCCAGGCGAAGCACGTTCCGGCAGCGCAGCGGCGGCCGCCGGCGAGAGGGTGGACGAGCAGTGCGGCGGCCGGCCGGCCGATTCCCGGCGATCACGCACGACCCCGCGGGCCGCGGCGCCGTATGCCGTCGAGGTGGCCCGCGTGCTCGTCCGGAACGGTTCCGAGGCGCTGATCGAGATCGACGGTCGCCAGGTCCCGGCGGGGATCGCGATCCCGCCGCCCGCCATGGTCGATGCGGGCGACCTCGTCGTGGTGATCGGCGGCGCACCCGACTGGTGGGTGGTGGGCACGCTCGGGGTTCTCTCGGCCCCCGGCGACGCGGCTCCGCCCGCCTTCAACTCTGCGACGGATCTGAGGCTGCACGCCCCACGGGGCCGGATCGGGCTCGCCGCGGCCCGCATCAGGATCGGCGGCGGGACGGCATCCGTCTTCGCCTCGACGCTCCGGGCGACGGCCCGCTCCTCGCTGCTCCGGTGCCACACCGGCAGTCAGTGGGTCGCGGGCCGCGTCACCCGGACGCTGGGAGGTTTGTTTCAGCGGATCACGGGCGACTATCATCGACGTTCGCGGGAGATCGACGCGCGGGCGGACGGCCCGGTGGCGATCAAGGGCTCGAGGATCCGCTTCAATTGACCCCGCGACATGGATCGGAGTGAGTGGTCTGCATGTTTCCCCTGTCGACCAATGAAGAGGGCGAGTGCGTCGCGTTTCCCGACGTCTGCGACACGCCGGCGGGCGACGACATCGTGCCGGTCGCCTATCCCAACTCGGCCGTGCTCGCACAAGCCGACATGACCACGGTGTCGACGACCGTGTTCATCGTCGGGAAGAACGCCGTGACGGAGAACACGGAGATCGCGATGTCGAGCGGCGACGAGGCCGGCGTGGCCGGCGGGGTGATGTCGGGGACGACCGGAGGGGCGTGCCGGTTTCGGCTCGGCAGTTCTGTGGTCTCGATCGACGGCTACGCCGCCGCGTTCTGCGGCACCCGGGTCGAGCAGAACGGCGACAACACCAACGCGCCCCACGGCGTGCAGGTCGCGCCCAGCCAGGGGAAGGTGTTCGTCGTGCCGTAGGGACGCGGGCATGAGGCCGAGCCACTCGACCCGCCGTCACTCGACGATGTCGAGCACTTCCGGCACCGTCTCGGCGCTGATCTGGCCCCCCCAGTCGCACAGGCACTTGGCCCCCTTGTCGAGGATCGGCAGTCCCTGGAACGTGATGTCGGGCACGTCGGAAATCCACATCTCCGTCATCGGCACGCACGGGGCGTACACGCCCGTCTCGTCGAAGGCCGCGTTCTCGGGATTGTCCATGCACATGCACTGTCCGAACGAGGGGATGTTCGTCATGGGGATCGCGTCCTCTTCCACGCCCGCCGGCACGCCGCCGACGGTGTAGGAGGGATTCTCGACGGCGAACGACATGGGCGCCTCGCCGTACGAGCACTTGATCATGGTCGTGCCGCTGGTGAGCGCGTTTCCCGCCATGACGAATCCTCCCACTCCCGGAAACCGCCGCCTGATCGGCCCGTGCGTACGGCACACCGAACGTGGTATCCATGACCATAGCGGCGCCGTTACGGCTCGGTCAACGGTCGACGTCCTTCCGCAGCGCCCGTGGCCGTGAGGCTGGGACTCTTGCGGGCGGCCCCGGAATCTGGGAGCCTGCCGCGGTTCCGCTCGTGAGGAATTGGCCGGTGTGGGATTCATCACACCGCGAACACGAGGACGGATGCCATGGCAGACACAACTTCCGCGGCCGTCTCCCGCCATGGGCGGCTCGACGGCGTCACCGTGTCGACGGTGCTCGGCGACGGGTTCTTCACGCTGACGGCCCTCGAATACCGCGAGGAGCTGGGCGAGCCCTTCGACCTTACCGTGGAACTCCGCTGCGCCGACCCGGACGTGCAGGGCACGAAACTCGTCGGTCAGGCGTTCACCGTGTCGCTGCCGCTCCCGAACGGCCAGACACGATACATCCACGCCATCATGAAGAGCTTCGCCCGCATCGCGGGCGGCGTCCGCGACGCCCGTTACCGGGCCGTCGGCATCTCATGGTACTCGATGCTCGATCTCGCGGAAACCAGCCGGATCTTCACGAACGTGAACGTGCGGGACCTCATGAACGAGGTGTTCGCGAACTTCAGCTTCGCCGCCTACGACCTCAAGGGCTTCGAGCCCAAGACCACGTGGGCGACCCGGACGCAGTACCGGGAGTCCTTCTTCAACTTCCTTCAGCGATCGACGCAGCAGGAGGGCGTCTACCACTTCTGGACCCACGCCGCGTCGCGGCACACGCTGAACTTCTGCGACAACCTGGCGAACCACACCCCCTTCCCCGGCTACGCGGGGATCCCGTTCAAGGCGGTCGGGCAGGGATTGCTCACGGAGGAGCACGTCCACGAGTGGAACGTCGAAACGACGCTCCAGCCGAGCACCATGGTGCTCAGGGACTACAACTACACCGATCCGACGATGAACCTCGAGAAGACCGCCGGGGCGATGCGGCCGCTCGGTCCGTCCACGCTCGAGGTCTTCGACTATCCCGGGCTGTTCGACACGACGGCCGACGCCGAGCGGTACGCGAAGATCCGGATGGAGGAGCGGGAGTGCCGGCAGCAGGTCTATCGCGGCCGGGCCCAGTGCCTCGGCCTGTCGGCCGGCTTCACGTTCGCGCTCACCGGGCATCCGGCCGCGGGCGAGAACCGGACCTACCTCACCACGTCGCTGACGTTGTCGCTCGGCAGTGATCCGGCCGCCGGCGGCAGCCGCGGGGGCAAGGCGACGGTCGACGGCCACTGGTACGACTGCGCGTTCACCGCCATCCCGTGGGAGGTGCAGTACCGCAGCCGGTTTTCCGCGCGGATCCCCCAGGTGCTCGGGCTGCAGCCGGCCTTCGTCTACGCTCCCGAAGGACAGGATCCGCAGATTCCCTACACCGACTCGCTCGGCCGCATCCAGGTGCTCTTTCCCTGGAGCCGCAACTCCGTCCAAACCGCATGGGTGCGCAAGGTGCAGGTGGCGGCGGGGAACGGCTGGGGGCACATGCACTGCCCCCGACCCGGTGACGAGGTCCTCGTGGCCTTCGAGCACGGCGAGGTCGATCGGCCCGTGATCGTCGGCTGCCTGTTCAACGGCAGCACCGCGACGCCGCTGCCGCTCCCCGCGGCGGCGCACATCCACGTGTTCAAGGACCAGGGCGGCAACGTCCTCTCGCTCAATCCGCAGGCGGACGGCCAGACCATCCTCGTCTACAGCCCGGTCGAGAACTCGTGGATCGTCGTGGGCGCGGGCACTCCCAATCCATCCTGACGCGTCGGGCGCCAGCCCTCACGGAATCGTGCATCGCCACCGCTGAAAGGCCCGCCCGATGGGGATCAACGTCAACGTCAGCACGCAGACCACGCCCGGCCTTCTGCCGGTCGAGCAGCCGGACGTCACCGGGGCGTGGGACAACCCGATGGTCATGCTCGAGTGCGTCTGGGGATTCTCCAACCAGCTGACCTACGGCGACTACAACGAGGTGACGATCGGCGGCTATATCGACGTCTGCTTCGGAGTGCTGCTGGAGATCGTGCTCGGTGCCACGGTGGAGATCATCAGCCCGCTGGCCGTGGAGGTGATCCTGCCGGTTCCTGGCCTGCAGCCGCTGCTGGCCGTCCTCGGCTCCGGGCCCGCCATGGCGGCCGCATCGGCCGCCGGGTGGGCCGGACGCACGGCGGGCCAGGGGGGCGACAAGCAGGGCCTGCAGTACGACGTGGTGTTCGGCAACTACGTCGAGAGCGTCTCGGAACTGAAGTTCAAGCAGCATTCGGGCGACGCGTTCGACAGCGAGTGGGTGAAGACCGTCGTGGCGGAGACCCACGTCGCCACGTTTCCCACCGTCGACCACGTCGAGTGCATCGGCTTCGAGAGTTCCGGGGCCAAGACGCTCGTATCGAATTCGTCGATCCTCCTCGCCGCGCCCAGCGGACCGTTCTCGCTGCTGGCAGGCGAGGTCAACGTCGCCTCGACGGAGTTCAACGTCGTGCTCGCCGCGATGGCGGGTGCCATCCAGGTGTTCACGAACGGGGGGGCCGTGCAGCTTTCGGCGCTGGCCGGTGGACTCACCCTCGCCGCCGACGGCGCGCAGGCGCTCATCGCCACGGGCGAAATCACGCTCTCGGCGGCCGCGCTCACCTTCTCGGCGGGTGAACCGGTCAAGGCCGGCGGTCCGCCGCTGGCCGTGGCACCGGTCTCGCTCGCCGCGCAGATCATCGCGCAGGCCGAGGCGGCCGCGTCGGCGGCGACGGCGTGGGCGGCGAGTGCCGCCGCCGAGATGGCGGCGGCGGAAGCGTGGCCGTTCCAGTTTCCGGAAACAGAGTAGGGTAGGCGGGGGCGCACCGACCATGTCGACGATCTGGCAGGTGGGCGGCCACTGGTACGTCGGGAGCCCGGACCATCCGGCGACGGCGCTCGAACTCACGATCGGCACGGCCACGGAGTTCACGTTCGGCGACTACAACTTTTTCTGTGCCGGCTTTTATCTCGACGCCACGGTCGGTCCGCTCGTCGAGTTCATCGCGCCGTTTCCCTACTCGATCTTCGGCGGCACGCTGATCGAGATCATCATCCCGCAGGCCGCGGTGATGGCAGCGGTCGTGGCGGGCGGTGCCGCGGGTGCGGTGGCCGGCCTGTTCGAGGCGGAGCAAGGCGGCTCTGCCGGAGCTCAGGCCGGCGTGGCGACGGCCGCAGCCGTGGCCGCCGCGGCGGCCA
>RGVT01000120.1 GCA_010027105.1 Planctomycetia bacterium | reverse complement strand
GTGAGCAGGTCGAGCAGGCAGTCGCGGTCGAAGAGGTAGATGCCCATGCTCGCCATCAGCGTGCGGCCCAGGGCCGGGATCCCCTGCCGGTCGATCCAGGCGGGGTCGGTCCGCACCTGCAGCAGCCCGACATCAAGCACGTGCTCATCCTCTCCGGTGACCAGCTCTACCGGATGAACTACGCCGACATGCTCGCCACGCACACCGCCCGCAAGGCCGACGTCACGATCGCCGGCATCCCGGTGCACGAGGAGGCGGCGTCGGCCCTGGGCATCATGCGGCTCGACGACGACGGCCGCGTGGTCGGCTTCCTCGAGAAGCCGCAGACCACGGCGGAGCTCGAGATGGTCCGCACCGACCCCGCCTGGATCGACCGTCAGGGGCTGCAGGCCAGGGGCCGCACGCTGGTGGCGAGCATGGGCATCTATCTCTTCGACCGCGACTGCCTGCTCGACCTGCTCACGAAGACCGACTACCAGGACTTCGGCCGCGAGGTCTTTCCGGCGGCGATCCGCTCGAAGCGGGTGCACCTCCACGCCTTCGACGGCTACTGGGAGGACATCGGCACGATCCGGTCCTACTTCCAGTGCAACCTCGACCTGGCGAGCCCGGCGCCCCCCTTCGAGCTCGCCAGCGCCGAGGCGCCGATCTACTCGCGCGGCCGCTTTCTCCCACCGTCACGGATCGACGGGGCCAGCATCCGGGCGAGCCTCGTCTCCGACGGCTGCCTCGTCGAGCAGGGGGCCGTCATCGAGAACAGCGTCGTCGGCCTCCGCTGCCGCATCGGCCGCAACGTCGTGATCCGCAACTCCGTCGTGCTCGGGACGGACTTCTACGAGTCGCCCGACGAATTGGCGGCGGCCGCCGCGCAGGGGATTCCGCCGCTGGGCATCGGCGAGGGAACCATCATCGAGGGGGCGATCGTCGACAAAAACGTGCGCATCGGCCGCCGGGCCCGGATCGTCAACGACCACGGCTGGCAGGACCTCGCCGACAGCGACCGCTTCACCGTCCGCGACGGGATCGCCGTCGTTCCGAAGGATGCCGTCGTCCCCGACGGCTGGCTCCCCGAGCCCGGGCTCGCGCACGGCCACTGAGGGAGCCTCCGGAACGACGTCCTCCCCGGCCCCGCCCCCTGGCCCGGCGGCAGCCTTCACGACGGGCGGCCATGGCCGCGGCGTGGCATGCAACGGGAGGATGCCGTTGCTCCGGGCCCAGAAGTCGTTCTGCGGGGCGGAGCCGTTGGGCACCGGCCCCGCGTAGTCGAACGGGTCGGGGCACATCGTGCACCCCGAAAGACACGCCAGGACGCAGGAGGCGAACCCGGCGGACAGAAGTCGGCGCATGCGTGTGGCCATCGACCGTGCCGTCCCGACGGACGGCCTCCCGGCGCCGGCCTCCCCGGCCGGCGCCGATTCCCCGCGATCAGCGGCTGCTCCCCACCCCGACGACCCGCAGGATTGATCGAACCGCCACCACCGGAACCTTGAGAAAAACCCCCCGCCACGGGGAATCCGGGGCCACTCCCGCAATCGTGTTCGGCACGGCGATTGCCTGACCGTGGGGCAAGCGTCCCGCTTGCCGTAGGACAGGCTTCAGCCTGTCATGCTTTACCCCCACGCGCCCAATCCGGCTCGGGGTAGCCCCGTACCATCTCGCCGGACGCTCACTGCGCCCATCCGTGGCAATCGTGTTCGGCACGGCGATTGCCCTTCCCGGGGAGCATGTGTCTTTCTTGTTGTAGGACAGGCTTCAGCCTGTCATGCCTCAACGCGCCCGCGCCGGCTCGGGGTTACCCCGTACCGTCTCGCCGGACGTTCGCCTCCGCCCTCCAGGCTCTGGCGCTGCGCCATCCTGGCTGCGCTGGTCGCAAACGCCGTCTCAACGGCAGGGGTAACCCCTCGCCTCCGTCCTCTTGCGTGAGCAGAGCGCATGGGCCGCCGACCGCGCAGCGGCGAAGCCCGGAAAGCAGCGGGCGGAGCTTGCGTAGGTACTTCACGCCCTGCACATCCTCGGCACGGATCTTGCGTTGCGTTCGCTCAGGCATGGGCCGCACGATAGCGGCAAAAATCCGTTCGCGCAAGTTGCCTATCTTGACATCTCGCTGCAGTGCGAGGCGCACATGCCGTGCCGAACACGATTGCCGCCTTGGCCTCGTGCATCGCCGCGCAAAGTGGCATCTGGGCTTCCCAGGACTGGAGGTACGCCCGGCACCGCAATGAATGAGTGCACAGGGCGTGCCAAAAATCGAGGGACGACCAATCTCAAAAATGCAAGGAGCATGGCGCCCATAAACCCCAGCAAAAAACCCTCGATCTCAAGCTCGCGCGGATCGCGGCCGACCCCCGCTGCCGTGAGTTCATCCTCGCCGACGCCAAGGACGCCGACATGGCGTTCGGCCCGGCCGCATCGGCCGCTCGAAGCCGACCTCGCCCGCACCCCCACGGCCGCCGCCTACGGCGGCCAGGATCGGGCATCGACAGGACCAAATCCATCGCCGTGCTATGCTGTCGGCAAGCTCCGTGGAGATCTACGTATGCCGCTCTCCCGCCGCACGTTCGTTGAACAGGCTCTCGCGATGGCCGGCGCCGCACTCGCGGCGGACCGCGCCGGTGCCGGCGAATCCGTCGCCGCCGCGAAGCCGACAGTCGGCCCGAACGACAAGATTCGCGTCGCGGTCGTGGGCTTCAATAACCGGGGGCTGGATCATATCCAGGGCTGGCTGCATAACCCCGGGGCGGACCTCGCGGCCTGGTGCGACTGCGACCCGGGCGTCGAGGAGCGGGCGCTCAACAAGTTCCGCGACATCCGGCGCACGCCGCGGTTCGAACAGGATTTTCGTAGGCTGCTCGAGGACAAATCGATCGATGCGGTCTCGATCGCGTCGCCGAACCACTGGCACGCGCTGATGGCCGTGTGGGCGATGCAGGCCGGCAAGGACGTGTATCTCGAAAAGCCCTGCAGCTTCACGCTCGAGGAAGGCAGGATCACGACCGACTGGGCGCGAAAACTCGGCCGGATCTGCCAGATGGGCGTACAGAGCCGCAGCAACACCGGCATGCGGCAGGCGATCGAGTTCATCCACGCGGGCACGATCGGCGCCGTCAAGGTGGCCCACGCCCTGTGCTACAAGCGCCGGCCGAGCATCGGTCTCGTGGATACGCCCGCCCCGCTGCCGCCCGGCATCGACTTCGACCTCTGGGCCGGGCCCGCCCCGGCCGTCGTGCCCCACCGCAGAAAGCTCCACTACGACTGGCACTGGAACCGCCTCACCGGCAACGGCGATCTCGGAAACCAGAATCCCCACGAACTCGACAAGGCCCGCTGGGGCCTCGGCAAGAACACGCTGCCGAAGCGGGTCGTGAGCCTCGGGGGCCGGCTCGGCTACCACGACAACGGCGACACGGCCAACAGCCAGCTCTCGCTCTTCCAGTGGGACGACGCGATCGTCATCTCCGAGGTGCGCGGCCTGGAGATCAAGACCCCGCCCACGATCGCCCGGCAGGCGGGGCCGGTGGCCGTGGCCGACATCTGGTGGGGCACCGAGGGCTACGTCGTCGCGCCCAACTACAACAGCGGCGTGGCCTTCGACTACGACGGCAAGCAACTCGGCAAGTGGTCCGGCGGCACCGACCAGCTGCACTACGACAACTTTCTCGAGGCCGTGCGCAGCCGCGACCGCTCCCACCTCCACCTCGACATCGAGGAGGGCCACCTTTCGAGCGCGCTCGCCCACCTCGGCAATGTGTCGTGGTCGCTGGGGAAGGAGGCCCCGCTCGGCACGCGGCCGACGCTCGCGGCCGACGAGCCGCACGTGGCGGAGACGTTCGCCGCCTTCGAGGAACACATCAAGGACAACGGCGTCGACCTGGCCGACACGCCGCTCTTGCTCGGCCGCGAACTCTCGATCGACCCGGCCACGGAAAAGTCGGCCGACCCCGAGGCCAACGCGCTCTTCACGCGGGAATACCGCAAGGGCTTCGAGCTGCCCCGGGCGTAGGCCCTAGATCTCGACCTTGACCACGACCTTGACCACCTCGGCCGGAAGGTCGAGGCAGCCGCAGGGCGCGTGGGCGTCGTCGGGGAAGAAGATCATGAACTCTCCCGCCTGGATGCGGAGCGGAGTCGCGGCCGGCGGAAGCGCGAACAGGGCGTAGTCCTTCTCCGCGTCGTATGGCCGCGTCGCGTGATCGAGCCCTGGCAGCGGGGCCCAGCGGATCACCTCGCTCCCCGCCACCAGATATTGGATGTCGATGTAACGGCGATGGGCCTCGAGTTGCATCCCGTCGACGGGCCGCGTCTCGTAGCGCTGCACGAGGGCGAACAGGGCGTCGCCGGCGATCTCGTGCCGGCCCACCGCGATGTCGGCCGGCATCCGGCCGAGAAACGCGAAGGCATCCGCAAAGCGCGGGTGCAGCGTTGCATAGCGATGCGAACGGGGAAGCGAGTCGAGGATCATGGTGATGGGCGGCTGTTATAGCCGGTCATCGCCTGTCGCCCCCTCGCCCCTCGCGTTTCTGGCCGCCTCGGCCTTTCATGTCGCGGCGGGCGGCGGGATCGTAGGCGGGATTCTCACGGTCGGGCACCGCGGCCCGAGTCTCCCGCTGCCAGGCGTGGAGGGCGGTCGTAAGCGCCTGCGTGCGTGCCGGCTCGGCGGCCGCGAGGTTTTGTCGCTCTTCCGGATCGCGCCGCAGGTCGTAGAGTTCGGCCCGCCCGCCGTCCTCGAAGAACTCCACGAGTTTGAAGTCGCCCTCGCGGACGGCGCTCGATGGCGTGGCTTTGCCCACGTAGCAGGGAAAGTGCCAGAACAACCGCTGCCGTGTGGGTGGCGGATCGCCGCGGAGCACGGGAGCCCAGCTCACGCCGTCGAGCGTTTGCCCGGCTGGTGCCGGTGCGCCCGCCAGGTCGAGCAGCGTGGGATAGAGGTCGATGCTCGCCACCGGCATGTCGCTCGTGGTGCCGGGCCGCTTGATCTTCGGCCAGGCCACCACGAGCGGCACGCGGATGCCCCCCTCGTAGAGTTCCCCCTTGCTTCCCTTGAGCGGGGCCGTGTACTGCCGCGTGCCGCCGTTGTCGCTCGTGAAGATCACGACGGTGTCGTCGGCGAGGCCGAGCTTGTCGAGCGTCGCCATGATCCGACCCACGCTCTGATCGACCGCCTCGACGGTGGCCGCGTAGTCTGGATCGTCGGAGCCGTCGCCACGCGACTGTTTCTTCTTTCCGTACTTGGCGAGCAGATCCCGCTTCGGATCGAGCGGGGCGTGCACGGCGTGGTCGGCCAGATAGACGAAGAACGGCCGCTCCCGGTTGCACTCGACGAACTCGAGCACGGCGTCGGCCAGGCGGTCGCTCAAGTAGTTGCCTTGATCGTCGAAGTAGGCGTCCTTGCCGAAGCCGAGGTTCTCGGGGAACACGACCGTGTCGAAGCCCTGCCCGCCGGGGGTGCAGGGGCCCGACCGCCCCCGGCCGAGGTTCCACATGCCGAAGAAGGCAGAGGCGTAGCCGCGGGGCTCGAGCGCTTCGGGAATCGTGACGACCTCCGTGGCGAGGTCCGAGCGGCTCTCGGCGGCGAGCAACTTTTGCCAGGGAGCCCCGGGCGGCTGCCGCGGATCGACGACGGTGTAGATGCCGTGCCGCGGCGTGTATTGCCCCGACATCAGGCAGGCCCGCGTCGGGGCGCAATTCGGCGCGCTTGCATACGACTGCGTGAACACGATGCCGTCCTTCGCCAGCCTGTCGAGGTGCGGCGTCTCCACGAACGTGTTGCCCGTGAAGCCGACGTCGCGCCAGCCCATGTCGTCCATGAGGATGACGATGAAGTTCGGAGGCCGGCCCTCCGCGGCGAGGCATGGCCCGATGACGAGGGCCGAAGCGCCAGCCATCGCCAGCATCTGTAGGGCTGTCTTCACGGCGGCTCCAAACTTCTTTCGGCGGTTTCCGACGCTAACCGCCTCGGGAACGCGGCAGAGGCCTGCGCTCGGGGTCAGGCCTCGGTCGCCCGGGCCGCCCGCCGCGGCGCGGGGTATACGACTCGGTCGTCTGCTGGCCCGACGGGTCTGTGAAGGTGAACTGCGCCGAACCGTCGCCGGCGACCGTATATTCCACGGATCCCTTCCGGCCCCCGACTTCGTAGACGACTTTCCGCGTGTCGGGCGCGAGCGACTCGTAGCCCACGATTGTCGCGCCGCGGAGCGGCGGCTGCGCGGGCCGCACCGGCTGGGCCCGGGGCTGCGGATCGACCTGCCCGTCGCGTTCCACCACCTCTCCACGGAATGCACCGATGAGGTAGGGATACTTTTTGATCGCGTGGTAGTGGTAGCCGCCGGCGTCGTCCTCGTGGCCACCGCAGGCGTCGAGCGGCTTCATCGGCGAGCCGTCGGGCTCGGTGGAGCCGTACACGGGATACCCGTCGAGCGCGTAGGCGATCGGCATCCCCTTGCCGACCACCTTTTCCAGATGCAGCGGGGCGACGTGGTAGTGGTAGTCGTCCGCCCGGCCGCAGTGGCCGCCGTAGTCGTCGAGTTCGCCGATCGCCAGCGCGTCTTCGCCGCGGTTGTTGAGCGGATTGAAGATCGGGATCCCGTTGACGGCCAGTGCGATCGCCCCGCGGAGAAATCGGTTCTTCGTGGAGGCTGGCTGCTTCGCCGGGACCGGCCGGAGCGGAATCTGCCAGGCGTTGTCGCCCGTGTATGGCTGCGGCAGCGGCACCTGCTGCTGCCAGTTGCGGATGCCCACCATCAAGGGATGGTCCGGGATGCCGTTCGACTCGACGTACAGCCAGCGGTCATCGCGGCGGGTCGCGCCCTGTTTGAGTTTCTCAAACAGGGCGAACGCCTCGGCGATATCGAATCGCCCGGCCGCTGGCTGCGGCTGGGCCGCGGTCAGGATGAACCGCTTGTCGGCATGCTCCCGATCCACGGCTGGCTCATGCTCCGTTTGGGCTTCCCGTGGCTCGACCTCGCCCGCACGATGACGATGCCACGGATGGGCCGTGGCTTCCGCGGCGACAAGCATGGCCGCCACGCATGAGCCGAGTGCAACGCTGCGCTTTGATCGGGCACGAATCATGCGGGCCTCCGTGCCGGTTTTTTGCTGCCCTTCATGCCACCACCACCACCACCACGACCCCGCTCGCCACGCTGCTCGACAGGCGGAGCATTCGGATCGAATCGCGGATTGGACGTCGGAAACTGGGCTTGGACGTCGGCCAGATGTTTTTCCAGCAGGGCCCGCAGGCGAGCCACATCGGCCGGCCGCTTTGTCGCGAGGTCGTCGCGTTCGCCCATGTCGGCATCCAGATCGAAGAGTTTCACGCTGTCATCCTCGTACGTCTTGATGAGTTTGAGGTTTCCGAGCCGGATGGCCGAGTGGGGTGTGTTGCCGGTCTGGTAGTGCGGAAAGTGAAACACGAGCTCCTCGCGCGGCCGCGAGACTTCGCCGTTTCCGCCGCGGGCCACGAGCGCCGCGATGCTCCCTCCCTCGAGCGACCGCGGCCACGCCGTGCGCGGGACACCAGCCCATTCGCAGAATGTCGGAAACAGGTCGTAGCCCACGATCGGCACGTGGCACCAGGAGCCCGGGGCGATGCCCGGCCCCCGGATGATGAAGGGCACGCGGATACCCCCCTCCCAGACCGACCCCTTGCCGCC
>RGVT01000119.1 GCA_010027105.1 Planctomycetia bacterium | reverse complement strand
CCGCGGGCAGCCGCTCCACACGGTGGCCGTGGAGCCCGAGGCCAGCCCCGTGCTTTCCGGCGGCAAGCCGGGCCCGCACAAGATCCAGGGCATCGGCGCCGGCTTCGTGCCGCAGAACCTCGACCGCTCGGTGGTGGATGCGATCGAAACCGTGACCACCGCGGAGGCGATGGACTGGGCCCGCCGGCTGGCCCGCGAGGAGGGCCTGCTCGTGGGCGTGAGCAGCGGCGCCAACGTGGCCGTCGCGCAGCGGCTGGCAGCGCGGCCCGAGCATGCCGGCAAGACGATCGTCACGTTCGCCTGCAGCACCGGCGAGCGGTATCTCTCCACGCCGCTCTATCAGTTGATCGGGATGTCCGGCGGCGGCGCCGCGGAAGACTTCGGCCTATAGCTGGGAGCGGGGCATGCGGTCCACGGCTTGGCTCACGCCGGCGCGACGTGCGAGATCACGCGGCGGAATTTTCCGGTCCGCGGATCGGGCCCGAGGCCGGGCACGGTTTCGACTTCCACCTGCACCCGCTCCGGCAGCCCGCTCGAGCGGAGCCGGGCCACGAGCGCGGGCACGTCGATCGCGCCGCGCCCGCCGGGGAGCAGCTCGAGCTCCAGCCGGATGCGGTCGGCCGCGGTCTGCGTGGCCCGCCACTCACGGACCCGCCCCAGGTGGTCGATCGCGTCGTGGAAGAGCACGCCGGGCAGCGGCCGCTGCCGGCCGTCGGCGCTCGTGATCCAGACGGCCTCCGCCGAGCGGCCCTCGATCCGCCCGATCCGGGGCAGGCGGCTGCCGCAGCGGCAGGGCTCCGTCGCCATCACGATCCGGTCGGGCACCTCGTAGCGGATGAACGGCTGGACGCGGTTGGCGAGGTTCGTCACCAGCACTTTCCGCCCGGGTTCGCCCGGCGGCACCGGCCGGTGGTCGTCGTCGACGTTTTCGAGGATCGCCCAGTCGGCGTTCACGTGCGCCCCGCCGTCGGTCGGGCAGCCGTCGGAGAGAAACAGGCACTCGCCCATGCCGTAGTGGTCCATCACGGTCACGCCGAAGGCCGCTTCGATCCGCCGCCGGGCCCGCGGCGTGAGCTGCTCGCTCGAGTTGGCGATCTGCCGCAGGTGTCTGAAGCCGAGGCGCTCGGCCTCGAGCGCGAGGCCCTCGAGCACGCTCGCGTAGGCCACGAGCGAGTGCGGCTGGAAGTCGGCGAGCCGAGGCACAAGGCCGGCCTCGGCGACCGAAAACCATTGCACGTTCGTGAACGGCGCGGTCTCCGCGGCCATGAATTCGAACGCCGCCGCCGAGGGGTAGAAGCCGCGGTGCAGCGCGACGACGGCCACGCGGGCCGGCTCGCGGAGCCGGCGCAGCCCTTCGAGCGGGCCCGGCTTCGTGCCGGCATTGGCCCGCGCGCTCATCAGGCTGAAGAGCAGCTCGATCGCGGCCCGATCCTGCACGATGAACAGGGGCGGACCCTGGCTGCCCGACGTGTGGCTCACCGTATACCGGCTCCGATACCACGTGCCGAGGTTGGCCGGATACCTCACGAAGTCGGAGAGGTCTTCCCGCTTCAGCAGGGGATCGGTGAGCACGTCGTCGAAATGCTCCCGCAGCATGTCTTTCGTCACCGGCGGCAGATCTTCGAGGCGGCACCTCCGCAGATCGATGCCCCGATAGAGCCGGCCGCCGGGCCGCGAAGGCCACCAGCCTCCGCAGCCGCCGCGCGGCCAGCCGGTCGCGGCGGGCGTCCGACCAGCGGGCGACCTGCCCGAGCCGGTCGGTCCGCAGGGCGAAGCGCAGCGCGTGCACGAGCGACATGGTCAGGCGACCTGCTCGATGGCCGGGCGAGAGACCGGCTCCGCCGCCTCGAGGAGCTCCGCGCGGATCTCGCCGTGCAGCACCTCCTCGAGGTCCGCCAGCGCCCGGGCCGCCGGCGCGCCGTCGAGCACGCGGTGGTCGTAGGTGAGCCGCACGTCGAGCGCGCCCTCGTCGGTGAACGTGCCGTAGTTCAGCGTCGTCGTCAACGGGGAGAGGATGTGCAGGCCGGCCGCGCCCAGCGAGCCCACGACGCTGATCCCGAACGTGCCGAAAAAATGCCCGCGGCAGGCGCCGTCGGAATACAGGCCGATCGCCCACACCAGCCGCCGCAGGGGCCGCGGCAAGCGGCTGATCGCGAGCGCCTGCGTGAACGTGGGCACGGTCTCGACCGGCGCCGATTGATAGTGCCTGACGAGGTCGTCGAGCTCACGGAGCGAGTGCTCCTCGGGCCGCGGGATCCGCGCGAAGAACACGCCCGGCTCGCCGCGGTAGGTCCGCTCCAGGCTGAAACTCGCCACGCTGATCGGATGCTCGTAGAGATGCGGCCAGATCAGGGGGAGATAGGCGCGGCGGAGTTCGGGCCGGGCGGCGGCCACGATGCCGAAGGCCTTGATGAAGATCGCACACCAGCTGATCCGCTGGGGCCGCCGCCCCCGGGCCTCGATCAGGTCGGCCAGGTGCATCCGCCGCTGCGTCGGCACGCTCGGCACCGCCCGGGCGAAGTGCAGCAGGTCGCACACGAACCTGCGCTGCGGCGAGAGATTGATCCACCGGCCCTTGATCCGCGGATCGACGCCCGGAATCGGAATCCATGCCACTGCATCCTCCCGTTCAGCACGCGGCTGTTTCTCGGGTCGAACCATCTTCAAGTCGCACATACCACGGCAAATACCGTGCCCGACCGACCTGGGCGGGTTCGCGGCCACCTATTGGAGCCGCACGCCGCCGCCCCGGCGGCCATCACCGCGGCGCCATGAAGCACCACGGGCGGCCGTCATCTGTGACGGCACGACCGGTGGCGGGGTCCAGTCGCCGACGAGGGCCGGTTCCTGGGGGGCATACAGCCTGAGAAACAGCGAAAACGTCCCCTCCGGCGCCGTGATCCGGTTGGACGCCAGAGTCCCCGACCCAGCCGCGTGCGCCGGTTCGATGACGATCGTGAGCGAGCCGTCGGCGGCGGGTCTGAGGGCCGTGTCGCGCGAGCCGATC
The DNA here is from genome assembly GCA_010027105.1 of Planctomycetia bacterium. Classification (GTDB taxonomy): domain Bacteria; phylum Planctomycetota; class Planctomycetia; order Pirellulales; family UBA1268; genus RGVT01. Next base: position 4,678 of record RGVT01000119.1, on the reverse strand, counting down.
GCGTGTCGGGCGGTCGAGTTCGCGGGGAGCGCATGCCGCGCGTCGTAGGCGGTCAGCGACCAGAAGCCGGCCGTGGGCGGCAGCCGTCCCGGTGGAAACGTGAGCGCGTAGCGCTGCCGTCCGTCGAGCAGGCGACCCGTGGCGTCGACGTCGAGGTAGAAGTATTTCGTCTCGCGGTGCCTGTTCACGAACACGTTCGACCGAGCGACGGCCGTGCGGGTGAGGTAGTCTGTGCCGAAGGCGGCGCCGTTGACCACGGTGGTCCACCCGGCGGGCAGCGGGATGCCGACGTTGCGAAACTCGAACAGCGGGCCGACGACCTCGCGCTCGGCGTCGTGCACGGCGGCACTGGCCGCGGCCGCGATGGCGGGATCGGCGGCGATCGCCGCCACGAGCCCGCGCAGCCGGGCATAGAGCGCTTCCTCGCCGGCCAGCGGCGGCACGTCGTCGAGCAGGTCGGGCAGGATCTCGAGAAACCGATCGGGGTCCACGGCGTTGTCCCCGCGCGTGAGGCCCGGCAGCCAGCGGAGTTTCGTCCAGTCGCGCTGCCTGGGGCCGCCCGTGAAGTCGGCCAGCGGGTAGGCCATCACGCCCGACACCGCCGCCACCGCCGCGGCCCGATCTTCGTCGGAGGCCGTGAAAAATACCCGCGGAATGCAATACGCATGACGGGTCGGCGACCGCAGGATGCCGGCGATGCCGGGCGGCACCGCGCCGGTCCAGCCGGGGCCGACGACGAGGTAGCAGCCGGGCCGGGTGCCGTGCATGCTGCCCAGGTCGGCGAAGCCGTCGGTCCGCTGATCGCCGAGCTGGTAGAGCCAGAACCGGTCGCCGAAGTCGGGCACCTGCACGACGACCGGCGTGGCGGCCAGGTCGAACACGCCGAAGCCGTAGAGCACGTCGCGGTTGGGGCACGGCACGAACGTCGTGCGCGGTGCGATCTGATCGGTGAGCATCGCCAGTTCATTGAGCGGCGCCACCGGCAGCCCGCCACTCTTGCCGGCCGCCGGCACGAGCGCAACGCGGCAGCGGCACTGATGCACGTAGGCCAACGGCCAACCCCAGACATACGCCTCGCGGGCCGCGGCCCGAATCGCCGCGGGCTGGATCGCCGCAGGCTGGACCGGCGGCAGGGCGCCGGCGATCGATGCCGCCCGGACCGAGAAGGCCGACAGCGCGGTCGCGGCGGCGCCGGCGGTGAGAAGGATCTCACCGATCAGCCCCGTGATCGGGCGCCGGGGGGTGGGGCGGAACGGGCGGGCGGGGCGTGATGCCGACATGGTGATTCCTGTGCGTGGGCGGGGCGGAGAAGCGGGCGACCGAGGCGACGGCATGTCGAACGACACGCCGGACAGGGGCGACAGCGACACTCCACACGATGCATCGAAGGAATCTCCAAACGGTGACCACCACCGACGCCTTCAGTCAGGGCAAAGCCCATGCCGAAACGCGATCGGCCGCAGACGGCACTGAGCAGGGCCTCCGCCGTTCCGCGCGGATGGGTCGTGCCGACGGCGCCGCCTTCAGGCCGCCGTGACCGCGCACGGCGCGTGCCGGCGTCGCAGGGCGTCAGATGCCGCCGCCGTCGCCGAAGCCGTCGCTGCGCACCAGGGCCTGGGAGATGACGCTGCCGGGGGCGATGCTCCGCGTCAGCCAGACGTTCCCCCCGATCACCGAGCCGCGGCCGATCGTGATCCTCCCGAGGATCGTGGCATTGGCGTAGATCACCACGTCGTCCTCCACGATCGGATGGCGGGCGGTGCCCTTCTCGATCCGTCCCTCCTCGTCCACGCGAAAGCTCTTCGCCCCCAGCGTCACGCCGTGATACAGCCGGACGTTCGTGCCGATCCGGGCCGTCTCGCCGATCACCACGCCGGTGCCGTGGTCGATGAAGAACCGCTCCCCGATCGTGGCCCCGGGATGGATGTCGATGCCGGTGAGCGAGTGGGCGATCTCGGCGATGATCCGCGCGACCAGCGGGGCCCCGAGGCGGGCCAGTTCGTGCGCCACCCGATGGTGGAGGATCGCGGTCACGCCGGGATAGCAGGCGAGAATCTCGTCGACGCTGCAGGCGGCCGGGTCGCCCGTGAAGGCCGCGTCGATGTCGCCGTCGAGGCAGCGGCGGATCGCCGGCAGCCGCGCGCCGAGCGCGGCCACGATCGCCCCGGCCCGTGCGGCGAGGTCTTCTTCGGCGGCGGCCTCGTCGGCCGCGAACCGCAGATCGAGCCGCACCTGCCCGGCGAGCTCGTCGAGGGCGTTGACGAGCGTGCGGGCCACGAAGGCGTCGACGTCGCCGCCGGCGTCGCCGGCCGCGCCCAGACGGTTGGGAAACAGCGCCGCCGCCAGGCCCGCGACGACGTTCGCGAGCACCCCGCGCGACGGCAGCCGCACCGGCGCCGACCGCGCTCCCGGCGGCCGCGCCGCCGCGCGAATCTGGCGAAGGGCGTCCACGACGAGGTCGATGTCGCCGAACAGTGCGGACCGCGGACCCGTGAAAAACCAAGGCTCCCGTGACATTTGATGGTCTTAAAGCCGTCTGATATCACGGATTTAACGGGGATTTCGGAATTCAGGGGGTAAAATTCCGATCCGGCGGCATTTTTCGTGCCGACCCGACGGGCGGAACCGCCGCCAACGATGGCATGGCCGTTGCTCAGCAGGTTCCCATCCTCCATCTTTCACCCACCCGCCCCCGTTCGAGACTTCCATGCGCATCCGTCAGTCCCGCTCGGTCGCCGTGCTTTTGGCCGGTGTGTTTCTGGTCGCGACAGCCGGTGCGACTGCCGCCGCCGACAGCGGTCCGCTGACGCTCTTGAACGTCTCGTACGACCCCACCCGCGAACTCTACCGCGAGATCAACGACGCCTTTGCGAAGAAATACGCGGCGGAGCACGGCCGGCCCGTCTCGGTGAAACAGTCGCACGCCGCCTCCGGCAGCCAGGCCAGGGCGGTGATCGACGGCCTCGACGCCGACGTCGTCACGCTCGCCGTCTGGCCCGACGTCGAGGCCGTGGCGAAGTCGGGCCTCATCGGCCCCGACTGGCAGGATCGACTCGACAACGACTCCGTCCCCTACCACTCCGTCGTGGTGTTCGTCGTGCGCAAGGGCAATCCCAAGGGCATCAAGGATTGGCCCGATCTCGTCAAGGACGACGTCTCGATCATCACGCCCAATCCCAAGACGAGCGGCAACGGCAAGTACAGCTTTCTCGCCGCCTGGGGCTCGGTGATCACGACGGGCGGCTCGGAGGACGACGCGCAGAAGTACGTGGCCGAAATCTATCGGCGCACGCCCGTGCTCGACACCGGCGCCCGCGCCGCCACGGCCACGTTCTCCCAAAAGGGCCTCGGCGACGTGCACATCACGTTCGAAAGCGAGGCCCATCTCGAAGTCAACGAGTCCGGCGGCGAACTCGAGATCGTGTTCCCGACCAATTCGATCCGCGTCGATCCGCCCGTGGCCGTCGTCGATCGCAACGTCGACAAGAAGGGCACGCGACACGCGGCGGAGGCCTACCTGGCGTTCCTGTATTCACCCGAGGGCCGGGCGATCATCGCCAAGCACCACTACCGCCCGTGGGGCGACGCCCCGCCGCCGCCCGCGGCCGGCGAAACCTGGCCGACGATCACGACCTACACGATCGATGAACTCGGCGGCTGGCCGACCGCCACGACGAAGTTCTTCGGCGAGGGGGGCGTGTTCGACGCGATCTACACGAGGGCCGGTCGTTAGGCGACGACGCCGGCGACACCTGCCTCACCACCGCATGCCGACGACTCCCCCCATGATCGCCCTCGCCGAGCCCGCTGCGTTCACCCCCGGCCCCGCGCGGCCGGCCGTCCGCGGCATCCGCCGCCGCGGGCGGGCCACCGTGCTGCCGGGCTTCGGCACGAGCGTCGCGATCACGTCGCTCGTCGTGCTCGCGCTGATCGTGTTTCCGCTCGCGGTGCTCGTGCTGCGGGCGGCGTCGCTCGGGCCGGCCGGGTTTCTCGCGGCGGCGTGGACGCCCAGGGCGCGGGCCGCCTACGCCGTGTCGCTCTCCGCGAGCGTGCTCGCGGCCGTCGCCAGCTCGCTCCTCGGCCTGCTCGTGGCCTGGGTGCTCGCCCGCGTGAGTTTTCCGGGCCGCCGCATCCTCGACGCCCTCGTCGACGTGCCGCTCGCCCTCCCCACGGCCGTGGCCGGGCTCGTCTATTCGGCGCTCTACGTGAAGAAGGGCTGGCTCGGCCAGTGGCTCGTGCCGCTCGGCATCCAGGGGGCGTATTCGTATCTCGGGATCGTGCTCGTGCTCGTGTTCGTGAGCCTGCCGTTCGCGATCCGCGTGGTGCAACCGGTGATCGAGAGCCTCGACCGCGACGTGGAGGAGGCGGCCCGGATCCTCGGGGCCTCGCGGGCGCAGACGTTCCTCCGCGTCGTCCTGCCGGCGATCCTGCCGGCCGCGGTCACGGGCTTCGCGCTCTCGCTCGCCCGGGCCCTCGGCGAATATGGCTCGGTGGTCTTCATCTCGGGCAACATGCCGTTCAAGACGGAGATCGCGCCGGTCCTGATCGTGGCCCGGCTCGAGGAATTCGCCTACGCCGAGGCCACGACGGTGGCCGTGCTTCTGCTCGCGATGTCGCTCGTGCTCCTCGTGGTCGTGAACACGCTCCAGCAGCGGCTCGCCCGCAACGCCCAGTAACC
>RGVT01000118.1 GCA_010027105.1 Planctomycetia bacterium | reverse complement strand
GAGCCGCAGGTGTCGCTCACGCTCGCCCAGGCCGCCGGCCAGCAGCAGATCTCGGGCGAGCACCTCGTGGGACCCGACGGCACGATCAATCTCGGCACGTACGGCAGCGTGTACGTGACCGGCCTGACGCTCGAGGAGGCGAAGGACAAAATCGAGAAGCACCTCGACAAGTTCCTCGACGCGCCGCTCGTGAGCGTGGACGTGTTCAGCTACAACTCGAAGGTGTATTACGTGATCACGGAGGGGGCCGGGCAGGGGGACAACATCGCCCGCTTCCCGGTGACCGGCAACGAGACGGTGCTCGACGCCATCGCTCAGATCAACGGCCTCTCGCGGCTCTCGAGCAAGGAGGTGTGGATCGCCCGGCCGGCTCCCTCCGGCGTGGGCTGCGACCAGATCCTCCCTGTCGACATCGAGGCGATCATGAAGGGGGCCGCCACCGGCACCAACTACCAGATCCTGCCCGGCGACCGCGTGTTCATCGCACAGGACAGCATGATCGCGTTCGCCAGCCTGATCGACAAATGGACGCAGCCCTTCGAACGCATGTTCGGCTTCGCCCTGCTCGGCTCGAGCACCATCCAGCAGATCAACCGCTTCCCGTTCGGCTTCAACCCGAACTTCGGCGCCTGCTGGGTGGCCCGCGAGGTGTACGGCGTGGAGAATCCCCGCTGGATGCTGTTCCGGGCGTGGCTGATGACGCAGGCCCCCGGCTGGCTGCGGGAGGTCTACCTGGCCCACGGCGAGGAGTTTGCGGCCTGGATCCACGACAAGCCCCTGGTCAAGGCCGGCATCCGGATGCTGATGGAGGCCGCGATCGCCCAGTATGACGACGCGGACTGAGCCGGGGCGTATACTTGGGAATGCGTTCGCCGCGGCGGCCATGCAAGCGGAGGCGATCACGCGAGCGGAGGCGATCATGCGAGCGGAGGCGGTCATGAACAGGGCGAAGTGGGTGGCGGTGGTGGCGGTCGTCGCGGCGGGAATCGCCCGCGATGCGGCGGCGCAGGGACCCGGCCGGCTGCCGTTCGCGAACTTCTACTCCCGGCCGGCGGTGAGCCCCTACACGATGCTCGCGACCCAGGGCAACGGCGGCGGCATCAACAACCAGACGGGCGTCCAGCAGCCGCTCATCTACCAGCAGCTCATCCAGCCGCAGCTCCAGCAGCAGGACCAGCAGGTCGAGCAGATCACGCAGGGGCGGCAGCTCTCGCGGCTGCAAAACCAGGTGCGGCAGATCGAGCGCAGCACCACCGCCCGGCAGGTGGACGAGACGATCCGGCCCACCGGCCACGCGTCGACCTACCTGAACCTCTCGCACTTCTACCCGGGTCGGCGCTGAGCGTGGACGGACGAGGCCGAAAAGGTGACAGCCACCTTTTTCGGAGCCTGGTGCTCGTGATCGGCGCCGTGGCCGCAGCCGGCGCCGACCGGCCCACGATGCGGCAATTGCCCACCGCCGCCCCGCTCCCGCGGCCCCCGTCGCAGCGCGACCTCGTCGACGCGCGGGCGGCGGTCAACGCCCGGTTCAGGGAGCCGCTCTCGCACGCCGAGACCGCCGCCGGCGCCAGGGCGGCGGCGGCGACGCTCGTGGCAGCCGCCCTCGACGAGACCGACCCGGCCGTGAAGTGGCTCCTGCTCGACGAGGCCCGGCGGCTCGGCGCGGCGGCCGGCGGCGCCGAGATCGTGAGCCGGGCGGTGACGCTCACGTCGGCCGTGTTCGCCGTCGACGAACTCGCGCTCGAGCTCGAATCGCTCGCCGAGATCCCGCTGCGGCCGCTCGACCCCGGCCGAGCCACACGGCTCGCCGAGGCCGCCGAACGCATCGCGACGCGGGCCGAGACGGATGGCCGGGCCGATCTCGCGGCGGATGCGCGGCATCTGGCCTTCAAGGCCTGGCAGCGGGCGGGCAATACAGCCGCAGCGCGGAGAGTGCAACACTAGCACCGCGCTCCCTGGAGCCGCAGGTTGGCAATCGGCGGAATGCGGGCGTGTGCAGATCACCAATCTGCACCTCCGGAATACGCTACTCGTCGAAGGGCCGCCGCGGCTTCTTTTCCGCCATCGGCTTCTCGACCGGGGCGTCTTCCTCCTCTTCACGCACCGCCTCGAGCACGGGGTCGCCGCCGCCGTCGGGCGTCGCTTCGGCCACCTCCTGCCGCTCGCGCCACGGCTTCTCCGCCTCGTAGCTCGCAAGCTCGCTCCGCAGTTGTTCCTTCACCTCGTCCGACTCGCCGCCGACCTCCACGGCCTTGCGGCTGTATTCACGGGCCTTGCCGAAATCCCCCGACTCCGCGTGGCCGGCCGCCAGCGTGCTGATGATGTGGGCCTGCTTCCACTCCGTCTTCTCGCAGGCCTGCGTCGCCAGCTCGATCGCCCGCCGGCCGTCGCGGAGCGACTCGTCGGGCGACGTGGCCAGGAGCCAGGCGAGGTTGTTGAGCACGCCCTCGCTGTCCGGCTCGAGCTCGAGCGCCTTCTCGAGGTCGGCGAGCGCCGCCTCGTGATCGCCGATCGAGATCAGGGCGTCGCTGCGACCGCGGCGGGCGAGAAACTGCCGGTCGTCGAGCTCGAGCGCCCGCGTGAACCGCCGGATCGCCTCGCGCGGCTGCTTCGCGGCCAGGTAGAGCATGCCCAGCTGCCCCACGAGCAGGGCGTCGTCGGAGTGCTGCGCTACGAGCTTGCGGAAGTCGCGGATCGCGGCCGCGTAGTCGCCTTTCTCGGCGGCCATCAGGCCGCGGAGCTCGAGCGCCGCCGGGTGGTCGGGGCGGCGGCCGAGCACGCTCTCGAGGTCGGCCAGGGCCCGCTCGGTGTCGCCGGCCTGCTGGTGGATGCGGGCCCGGAGCACGAGCGGGATCGCGTCGTCGGGGTCGATCTCGATCGCCTTGTCGAGGTCGGCGATCGCGCGGGGGCGCTCCCCCTTGAGCGCGAGCACGCGGGCCCGCTGGAGCAGCGCCCCGGCCGCGTCGGGATCGGCCTTGATCGCGCGGTCGAAGGTCTGCTGCGCCTCGTCGAGCCGGTTTTCCATCATGTAGGCCATCCCGAGCGCCTCGAGCAGCGAGACGTCGTCGGGGGCCTCCGCGATCGCCACCTCGAGGTCCGCCCGGGCCTCGTCGAAGTCGTCGTTGAGGAGGTGGAACAGGCCGCGGGTGCGGCGGACGTCCTTGTCGCGCGGGGCGAGTTCCACCGCCCGGTCGTAGTCAACGCCGCGGGCGGCGGGGTCGTCGTCCCGCAGGTTGCCGCGGATCACATGGGCCTGCGCGACCTGGAGCTTGTCGTCGCCGCCGAGTTCGATCGCCTTCTCGGCGGCCGCCTCGGCCCGCCGGCGGTCGCCGCCGGGGAGCGCCTGGAGCCGGGCGACCATCAGCCACGCGGCCCCCAGGGCGGGGTCGCGGTCGAGGGCCTCGTCGAGGTCGCGCATCGCGAACTGCCGCATCCGCGGCCACTGCGCGTCGGGCACGTTGCGGCCGAAGATCGCGTCGACCACCATCCCCGCCCGGTCCATGAGCGTGCCGGTGTAGAGGTCGGCGGCGAACTTCCGCCCCTCGTCGTCGAGCCCCTTGTCGAGGGCGGACCGGCAGAGGTCGAGCACGCCGTTGAAGTCGTCGAGATCGTTGGCGGCGAGCTTGGCGTCGATCGCGGCGTCGAGGTCGGCCTGGCCGGGCTGGTCGGCGCCGACCGCGGCCTGCAGGGCCAGTGCGAGCACGAGGACAACCAGTCCGAGCATTCCGGGACGCATCGCGAACATCTCCTCGGGGTGCCATTCAGTATGCGACAACCCGGCGCCCTTCCGCTACGCCGGCCGGCGCCGCCACCGTGAACGCCGCCCTGCGCCCTTCCAGCCCCGCGTCACAGCGGCGCCGGGAGGTCGCGGCGGGCGAAGATCCGGCAGCCCGCGACGTAGGCCGCCAGGCCGAGGCCGAGCAGCACGCCGTCGTACGCCGCGAGCAGCCGCCACGCCGTGGCCGGGTCGCCCACGAGCCGCTGGGGCTCGTAGGCGTTGAGCACCGAGAGGTAGCCGCACCAGCCGAGCGTGCCCGAGAGCCTCCCGACGAGCTTCGCGAGGATCGAGAACACGTAGAACCCGCACATGATCCCGATCGTGCGCCAGCGGTAGGAGTCGGCCGCCGACACGAGGGCGGAGAGGCCCGCCATGCAGACCATCAGGCCGAAGACGTTGGCCGCCGCGGGCACCAGCCGCACGGGATCCACCTTGCCCGCCCACGGCCCGAGCGCCACGGCCGACGCGGCCGCCCCGCAGAGCACCGCCGCCAGCACCGCCGCCGCGGCGACGGTGGCCAGCGCCTGCGACACGAACACCGCCGTGCGGCTCACCGGCTGCGCGAGGATCATCTCCAGCGTTCCCCGCTCGAGCTGGCCCGACACGGCGTCGCTGCCGCGGGTGATCCCGAAGACGGTGGCGGCGAGCACGACGACCGGATCGACGAACGCCAGCGCCACGCGGCCGGCGTGCGTGGCCACCTCCGAGAAGGGCACGCCGGAGAGCCGCTGCCAGTCCTGCGGGATCGCGCGGAGGAGCACGTCCTGGAAGGCGGACATCGGAATCTGCGCCGAAAGCCAGATGTAGAGCCAGGGGAACCCGGTCCAGAGCGCGACCAGCGCCAGCACCAGCCCGCGCTGGTCGCCCCACGTCTTTCTCCAGATGGCCGCGTCGAACATGTCCCACGTCGGACAGGCTTCAGCCTGTCACCTCCCCGGCCTGCCACCCCGATGCCTTGTGAAACCTGTCGTACACGCCGCCGAGCCCGACCGGCTCGATCTGCACCTCGTCGAGCGGGAGCGTCGCCAGCCACCCGAGCAGCGGCGCGAGCGACTCTCCCGATTCGATCACCACGCGGCCCTCCTCCCGGGCGACGAGCGTCGCGTGCGCCTCGAGGTGGGCCGGCACGGCGTCCCACGCGCCGGCCAGGCGGGCCGTGATCCGGTGGCTGCGGCGGAGCGCGGCGATGCACTGTTCGTGCACGAGCCGGCCCGACCGCACGATCGCCACGCGGTCGCACGTCTCCTCCACCTCCGAGAGGACGTGCGACGAGAAGATCACCGTGCGGCCCGCCGCCCGCGCCTCGCGCACGAGCGCGAGCACCTCGGCGCGGGCCGTGGGATCGAGGTTCGCCGTGGGCTCGTCGAGGATCGTGAGCGGGGCCTCCGTGGCGAGCACCACCGCCAGCGCCAGCTTCTGCCGCATCCCGGTGCTCATCCTGGCCACCTGCCGCGAGCAGTCGAGGTCGAGCCGGCGGGCCACCTCGGCGGCCCGGTCGCGCCGGCACGCCGGCCGCAGCCGGGAGAAGAAGTCGAGCGTCTGCGTGCCGTTCATCCGCCGGAAGAGCCGGGCCTCGCCCGGCAGGTACGCCGTGTGGGCGCGGACGGCGAGCGACTCCATCGTGCACTCGAACCCCGCCACGCGGGCGGCCCCGGCCGTGGGGCGGATGAGCCCGAGCAGGAGCCGCAGGAGCGTGGTCTTGCCGGCGCCGTTCGGTCCGAGCAGGCCGAAGATCTCCCCCTCGCGCACCGCGAGCGAACAGCGGTCGAGCGCGGTGAACCCGCGGTAGCGCTTCGTGAGGTCGGTGGTTTCGACGAGCATGGAACCGGCCAGGGCTTATCCGAGATGGCTGGAGCGACGGATTGGTGGATCAGGTGACGTAGGCGAGGGGTCGGCGAACGCTCGAGGAGCATTGGGCCGCCGCGGCCCACGCGACAATCCGCAAGGCCGAAGCCGCTGCTACACGGAAGTCGGATGCGGTCTAGACGGCGAAATAATAGCCCGCCAGCGCGAACGCGATCAGGGCCACCGCGCGGCGCACGATTCCGGCGGGCAGCCGGCGGGCGACGGCCGACCCGGCGAGCCCTCCGGCCACGGCGCTCGCCGCCATCACCGCGGCGTGCGGCCACGACACGGCCTGCGACCCGGCCAGGGCCCCCACGGCGAAGAGGGCCGCGGCGACGCCGTTGACGAGCGTGCCGAGCATGTTCTTGACCGCGTTCAAGCGGTGGATGTCGCCCAGGCCGAGGAGGCCGAGCATCGCCAGCATCAGGATCCCGATGCCGGCGCCGAAGTAGCCGCCGTAGACCGCGACCAGCAGCTGCAGCCCGCAGGCGAGCCCGAGGTGCGGCCCTCCGCCGGCCGCCGCGGCGCGGCCCACGAGCCGCGGCTGGAGCGCGAAGAGCACCGCCGCCAGGAGGATCAGCCAGGGCACGACCGCGGCGAACCACTGCGGCGGCAGGACCATCACCAGCCAGGCCCCGAGCGCCGCCCCGGCGATGCTCGGCGGCACGAGCCAGCGGGCGAACGCCGGCTGCCCGGCCCGCTCGCCCCGGTAGGCCCAGGCCGCCGCGACCGCCCCCGGCCAGAGCCCGATCGTGCTCGTGGCGTTGGCGGCGACGAGCCGCCCCGGCCCGTCCGGGAGGATGGCGGCGAGCACCGGGAACGTGAGGATCGTGCCGCCGCCGGCGACCGAGTTCACCGCCGCCGCCACGAACGTCGCCGCGGCGAGCGTGGCGAAGCCGCCGGCACCGGCGTCGGCGGGCGTCGCCGTCATGGGGCCGCCGGCGCCGGCGCGGCCGCCTCGGGAACCTGTCCTGCCCCGCAGTCGACGAGCAGGTAGCCGGCCCAGAAAAATGGATGCCGCGCGTCGGCGAGCACCGCGTCGGCCGACTGCTTCACCCGCGGTTCGCGGGCGAGGTCGGGCTCCTCGGCCGAGACCACGTCGACCGCGCGCTGCCACGCCTCCGCCGCCCGCGACCGCGGGGCCGCCGGCGCCGCCTCCTGCTCGATGCCGAGGTCGCGCAGGAACTCCTCGACCAGGTCGATCGCGGTGCGCGAGGGGGAGATCTTCGGCCTGCTCGGACCGAACGGCGCCGGCAAGACCACGCTCCTGCGGCTCCTGCTCGGGCTCATCGAGCTTCGCGAGCCCGTCGGCCATGCCGCTCTGCAGCCCCGGCACGATCACCAGCCGCGGCCGCTTGGGGGGCGCCGCGAGCCAGTCGCCGAACGTGAACGCGGGCCTGCCCGACGTGCCGACGGCCAGCGGCCGCTCGGCGATCGGCCCCTCGCCGGCGAGTTCGTCGGCCAGCACGAGCCGGTCGCAGACCGCGGCCTCGAGCGCGGCTGCACCGGTGGACGAGAGGCCCACCACGCGGTCGAACGACGCGGCGAACCGGGCCACGACCGCCGCCCCGACCTCGGGACGGTCGCCGCGGTAGAGCCGCGCCGCGTGGACGCCGAGCAGCCCGTCGGCGGCCGCGGGCTCGAACCTGCGCACCGCGAGGCCGCGGGTCGGGGCGTAGCGCACGCGGCAGGCGTCGCGCAGCAGCGTGCGCGGGACGGCTGCCGCCGGCTGCCGCGGCGCGTCTGCGGCGTCGCGGGCCGAGCCGACCGGCAGCAGTTCGAAGGGCAGGTACCAGAGCGGCCCGTCGGGCACGATCACGAGCTCCTCGATCCCGGTCGCGAGGTCGACCTTCGAGTGTTCGAAGAGCAGCCGCTCCACGCGTTCGGCCGCGGCGGGCCAGTCGCCCTCCAGGAGCCGCGCGGTGGACACGGGGGCCACGGCGTCGACGACGCCGATCTCCCGGGCGAGCGTCGCGATCTCCTTGGCGAGCAGCGCGGGCTGCTTCACCTGCCAGGTGGCGACGCGGGCGTTCGACTCCAGCGCGCCGGTGAGCCCCGCCGCCGTCCACTGGAACGACAGGATCAGGTGCCTGACCGGCAGCCGCAGCCGCACGTCGGCGGGTGGATCGAGCGGC
>RGVT01000117.1 GCA_010027105.1 Planctomycetia bacterium | reverse complement strand
CTCTTCACGGGATAGAGCGTGATCCGGTCGAGCGTGGGCAGCGTCACTGAATGCGGTCAGACGCAGCCGGCTCGGCGTCTGGGACGGCTGTCAGGTAACGATCGAAGGCGTCTCGGTGCCCCGCAGCCGCTTCGCGCCTGAGGTAGTCCATCGTGAGCACGACGGAGAGCTTTTCCCCTGCCGCCGCCGCCAGAAACTGCTCCAACGAATAGCCTTCGGCAGCAGCCAGGGCCTCGATTCTGTGCTTCAGCGACTCTGGAATGTCGATCGTCACGCTGCTCATCATTCACCTCGAACACGTCGCAGGAACACGGCCGGCGTCACAGCTTCGATTCCAAAGCGCTCGACACCCGCGAAGTCGCGCACATTGTGGGTCACGATCAGCGGGCAGCGAGATGCGACGGCCAGTTCCAGCACCATGTCGTCGTTCGGATCCTGCAGAACCGGCCGCCATAAAAAGTATATCTCCTGGAGATGCGACTTGCCCGCCAAGAAACGCAAGAAACCCGTCACGGTTTCCGGAGCAATGCCTGGCGGAACGTTTTCAGGCCTGGAGAGCGCCTGTTGCCACTCGACATAGAGTGCCACAGAGAGACACGGCTGGACGGCATCGGAGCCGACGAGTTGCAGGACCGCGAAACTCGCACCACGGCGAGATCGAGATCCAGCGACCAGAACGCTGGTATCGAGGACTGCTCGAAGGATCGCCGGGGTCGAGGACATCGGCCAGAGCTGCACGGGTGGGACATTTCAGCACGGCAGTCACGAAACTGGATAGAGCGCGATCCGGTCGAGCGTGGGCATGGGTCACGCGTCCATGAATGCCTGCCACTCGAAGCCCAACTGTCGAACGACGGCTCGCAGTGTTCCCGATTTGAGGTCCTTGCCACCCCAATCAGGAATGACCGCGGCGCGGTCGGTCGCCGGGTTGAACCACTTCCGATGTGAGCCGCCGGAGCGTCTGGGCAGTTCGCGGCAACCGAGCGAAGCCAGCTTTGCGGCGGCCTCGCGGTACCTCACGGCGTACAGACCAGCGTTTCAAACCACACGGGGCCGGAAGCATCGGCGACGATCGCACTTTGCGGAAGCGGACGGCCGAGTTCCTCGTAGAGTTCGATCACCGCAGCCAGTGCATCCTGCACGTTCGCCACCGCCTCGTCGGCCGTGTCGCCTTCCGTGTGGAGTTCCGGCAAAAGCGGGCTCGATACTGCATACCCGCCTTGGGGTTGGGGAGCGAGGACGAGCGGGATTTTCAGGTTCATCGAACGGGTCCCGGGTTGCAGCAGAATCCTTGAAGTGTATCAAACCGTCGATGCTGAAGGCGAGCGGGAATGGCGGTGCAAAAGACCGGCGGAATCGTGGCAGCATCCCTGCCGTCAACGACGCGCTTGTGGGCGAGGTCGAACTCCGCCCGGATCGGATGACACGCCGCCGTCGAGGCTCTTGAGGGGATAGAGCGTGATCCGGTCGAGCGAGAGCATTGGTCGAGTGACAGGCTGAAGCCTGGCGTACGTGAGTGACAGGCTGAAGCCTGGCGTACGTGAGTGACAGGCTGAAGCCTGGCGTACGTGAGTGACAGGCTGAAGCCTGTCCTACATTCGGAAGTTGAAGGTTTGCCAGAGGAGGCGGAGGAGCCACTGGCCCACCGTGCGGCTGCCCACCTCGATCCGGGCGGTGCCCCGCATGCCCGGGGTGAGCACCGCCTCGGTGTCGTCGAGCGACATCATCGCCTCGTAGCTCGTCGAGATCGGCATCTCCCGGCCCGAGGGGTCGGTCTCCGTGGGCACCAGGCCCCCCGCCTTCACGCTCATCCGCTCGGAGCTCGACTCGATGTGGGTCTCGGCGAGCTCCTCGACCCTTCCCGTGAACGTGCGCCACGGGAAGGCGTCGAGCTTGAGGTCGACGTGCTGCCCCCGGCCCACGAACTCGACCTCCGACTGGTCGACCACCATCACCGCCTCGAACCGCTCCGGATCCCCCACCAGGCAGAGCACCGTGCCCTCCACGAACGTGGCCCCGAGGTTCCTTCGGTCGAGGGCGCCGCCGCTCCAGGCGGGGAGCTTGCCGGCGGCCGCGGGCGCTTCCTTGACGCTCGGCGCCGGCAGCACCACGCCGTCGCGCGGGGCCCGGAGCACGAGTTCCGTGCGGTTCTTCCTCTTCTTTTCCAGCTGTTCCTCCACGCTCTCGAGCTGCTCCTCCACCGTGCCGATCTCGAGGCCCGCCGCCGGCGACGTGAACCGCTCCCGCTCGAGCGCGAGCAGCCGCGTGCGGGCGTCGGTGGCCTTTCCCTCGAGCTCGGCGATCTGGAGGTCGAGGTCGATGCTCGAGAGCCGGGCGAGCTCGGCGCCGGCCTTCACCACGGCCCCCGGCTCGACGGCCAGGCTCTCGAGGCGGCCCGCCTCGGTGACGTACACCGTCTCCTCCCCGCGCGGCCGCAGCTCGGCCCCGCACCACACCCGCTGCGGCAGCGGGATGAGCGCCACGGCCGCCACGAGCCCCGCCGCCACCACGGCCGTCAGGAGCAGGTTGAGAGCCTTCACCTCGTCGCGCCTCCCGGGAATGTTCAGGAACCGGATGATGCCCTGCGCGGGCCGCACCACCAAGCCCCACAGCGCCATCATGCCCAGGATCTGTCCGAGCACCTCCAGGCGGTAGGGTTTGAAGACCGTCCACACGAAGAGAAAGATCGAGAGCGACACGAACCAGCCGTAGAGGCTCGAGGCCACCGCGTAGAGGGCGAACAGGCCCAGCCGGCGCTGCGGCAGGAAGGGGTCGTCGGGCGGCCTGATCCCCAGGCACACCCGGCTGGCCAGGCGGCCCAGGATCGCCGTCGCCTTCTGCCGCAGGTTCGGGATTTCGAGCAGGTCGGAGAGGATGTAGTAGCCGTCGTAGCGCAGGAGCGGGTTGGCGTTGAACATGAGCGTGGAGACGCTCGACACGAACATCACGTCGAGGCACAGCTGGTTGAAGATCCCGGGGTGGGAGTTCCACCACAGGAACGTGGCGATCGAGGCCAGGATCAGCTCCACGTACATCCCCGCCGCCCCGATCGCCGCCCGCTTCCACTTCGAGGGGAGCATCCAGCTGTCGGAGACGTCGCAGTAGAGGCAGGGGGTGAGCACGAGCAGCATCATGCCGAGCTCGTGGCACTCGCCGCCGTAGTGCTTGCAGGAAAGGCCGTGGCCGAACTCGTGGCAGATCTTCGTGAAGGCCAGGGCCGCCGCCAGGTAGAGCCAGTTGCCCGAGGCGAAGAACTGGTGGAACTCGGGGAGCCTGGTCCGGAAGTCGTCGAAGTTCACGAGCACGAGCACAAGCGCGCTTGCCGCGCACACCAGCGCCGCCACGATCGCCGGCGGGTCGAACAGCCAGCCCGCCCAGGGATCCAGCCGGGCGAGGAGCCGGTCGGGATCGAAGCCGCGGAACCGCAGGGCCAGGATGTTGGCCAGCCACGCCTGCCACTCCCTCCAGAGCCGCTGCCGCCGGCGCTCGAAGAGCTGCGGACCCTGCCCCGGCCGGTCGCCGATCACCAGACCCGAGCGGTGGAGCGTGGCGATGAACCGGGCGAGCTCCTCGAGCTTGATCCGCCGCGGCGGGAAGCGGGCCTCGAACGCCTCCCTGAGCGACTCCAGGCTCGCCTCGCCGTCGAGCATCTCGAGGAGGGCGTATTCCTCGGGGCGGAAGCGGAAGTAGGCCAGCGCGATCGGGTCTTTCACGACCCACCAGGCCTGCCCCTGGTAGACCTGCCGGGTGGTGACGAGGTCACCGCGGCGGCGCAGGCCCACCGGGCGGGTCGTACTCGAGCGGAAGACGTCGGCGGAGGCCATGAGTGTCGTGTGGTGATGCCGCTCGAGTCGGGCACCGGCTCGGGGGCGGCAAAAGTCTCCTCGCGTGGGCCGCGGCTGCCCAAGGCTCGTCGAGCGTTCGCCGACCCACTCGCCTACCCCGCCTTTTGATGTCCAGGCACATGGTGCCCGACCTGGGTTTGTGTCATCTGTGGATCGTCATCGTGGCGGTCTGGCCGGGGCGGAGGAGCCAGAGCGACGAGGCCGGGTCGCGCCGGTTGTCGACCTCGGCGAACACGCGGTAGTCGCCGCCGCTCTCCACGAGCGGGCTCGTGAACACGATCCTGCCCTTGAAGGCCTCGCGCCGGCCGCCGGCGAGCGTCACCTCGACGGTCACCGGCCGCCCGCTCACCTCGGCGGGGTCGAGGCGGGCGGAGTCGACGTAGCCCTCCACGCGGAGCCGGTCGGTGCGGACCACGCGGGCGAGCGGATCGCCCGGCTGCATCCACTCCCCCTGGTGCGGGAAGAGCTGCACCACCACGCCGTCGAGCGGGCTCTTGATGAGGCGGCGGTCGATCGCGTTTTCCGTGGCGAGCACCTCCACCTCCTTCGACTGGGCCGCCAGGCCGTTGAGCCGGCGCTCGAGCTCGGCCTGCTCGATCTGCAATTCCCCCTTCTTTTCGTTGAGCTTGAGGCGGTTCCGCTCCACCTCCGTGACGCTGCCGGGCACCTTGGCGTGCGATTCGAGCGCCTTGGCATGCTCCGCCTCCGCCACCCGCTCGGCGGCGACGGCGTAGCGCACGTCGACGTCGCTTTCCGCCTTGGCCACCGCCTGGTCGTGCTCGGCCCGGGCCTTGCGCCGCTCCATCTGGGGCTGGTCGTCGTCGATCCGGGCGATCACCGCCCCCTTCTCCACCACGTCGCCCTCGCGGACGCGGAGGTCGACGAGCACGCCCGGCTCGCGGGCCGGCACCTTCGCCTCCTCGACGAGCGACACGAGGCAGCGCTGCAGCACCGGATCGCCGCCCGGGGAGTCGGCGGCACTGGCGGCGAGGTCGCCTCGGAACGCGGCCTGGCAGGCGACGAGGATGAAGAGGGCGCAGTGACGCATGAAACACCTCACCAGAGACGAAACAGGACGTGGGTCTGCACGAACGCCACGAGGTCGTGGAAGATCACGTAGCCAAGCGGCCGCGTGCCGCAGTTGATCCGGGCGGTGACGCTCGCCCCGGCACCGAGCTCCTCCTTCTCGTGGCGGCCGGGATCGATCGTCACCCGCACGAGCACCGTGTTGCCCTGCTCGCCGCGGACCTCGGCCTGCTCGTGGATCTCCCTGACGGTGCCCGCGTGCCGCCTGCCGGGGTCGGTGGCCAGGATGTAGTCGACCTCCAGGTCGCGGCCGGCGGCCCGAGCCTCGGCGGCGGCGCGGTTGACGTGGCCGAGACGGTCGTCGGGAAGGTGGATCTCGAGTTCCCAGGGGCCCGTCTTGTCGGCCACGTTCAGCAGCACCTGCCCCTTCTCGACCGGCCGGAGCATGAGCCTGTCGCGCACCTGCCAGGTGACGATCACACCGTCGATCGGGCTCTGCACGGCGAGGTCGAGCTTCTTGGTCTCGTAGAGCCTCCGCTGCTCCTCCAGGCTCTCGATCTCCCGCTGGAGCTGCGCCGCCCGCCCCGCCATCCGCACCTTCTCGTCGGGGGAGATCTTCTGGTCTTCGAGCAGCGCCCGCCGCGTGGAGACGAGCTGCTCCTCGCTGGCCGCCTTGCGGCCGAGGACGTCGGTGAGGGCCACGTCGAGCTCGAGGTTGCGGAGCGTGGCGAGCAGCTGGCCCTCCTTGACCCCGGCCCCGTGCTCCACGCCCGGCGCGATCGACTCGACCACGCCGTCGATGCGCGCGAACACGTCGCGGCGGTGCACCGGCTCGAGCGTGCCCTTCCCCTCGAGCCTCAGGTCGGCCGGCACGAGCACGAGCGCCGCCACCGCGGCCCCGGCGGCCAGCGTGGCCAGGAGCGTTTTGGGGAGGTTGCGGGCCGAGGTCAGCACGCGGGATGTACCCAGGAGCTCGAGCACCCGGTAGAACGGCAGGCCGGTGTGGGCCAGGGCGTTGGCCAGCGCCACCTTCCCGTGCTCGGCCACGAGCTCCACGCGGGCCCGGCGGCCCCCGTCGAACGAGCCGGACGAGAACCACTCGGCCACCAGCGCCCCGATCGGCTGCGGAGCCCGCCGCGGGGCCGCCTCGGCCTTGGCCACCGCGACGGCGTCGACCCCCCCCGGCTTGACGACGGGCGTGGGCCGCGGCTTTTCCAGCGGGATGATCGCCAGCGCCGTGGCGTGCGACTCGTCAACGTAGGCCTCGAGCTCCTCCTCGATCTGCGGTGGCAGCTCGCGGGAAGGGTCGGGGTGCCAGAGCGGGTCGCCCGCCTTCGCCACCACCCGTACGAGCCCCTGCAGGGCCTGCACCGCCGAGGCCCGCCGCTCGATCGACTCCTGGCCGCTCACCGCCTCGAGCCGCAGTTTCCGCCCGCGCTTCACGAGCACGCTGACGCGGTCGCAGCCGATGATCCGCCGGGCCTCGTTGGCCAGCACGAACGCGGTGGCGATCGGGTCGAGCGTCTCGTGCACCGCGCGGCTGAACCGGTCGACCTGCACGAGGGTCGCCTGCTGGCTGTCGAGCGTGGCGAGCTGCCGCCGGTCGAGATACAGGCTGGCCGGCTCCGACGTCTGCTCGAGGAACTTGAGATACCCGCGCTCCACGTCGGGGGCGTTGGGCTGGTGGAAGACCTCGATCAGGCCGACCCTGGTTCCCCGTCGGTCGATCGGCGCGGCGATCACGACCAGGTCGGTCGGGTTCTCCGCGGTCGGGCTGCCGTCGGGGCCCGGCAGGGCGGCCCGCGGCGGCACCACCAGGCCGGCGGGGCTGCCCAAAAGCGCGCTCACGAGCCTGCCGTGGGCCGCCTGCGACTCCTGCCCGGCCGAGAGCCCGGTCGATTCGAGGCCCAGCCGGCTCACCGGCTCCACGCGGCCCTGGTCGCGCACGAGCCACACCACGCCCGCCGTCGCGCCCATCGCCTCGATCGCCTTGGCGAGGAGCGCCGAGAAGAACTCGGCCTCCTGCATGTCGCCCTGGGCGAGGGCGCGGATCTGGTCGACGATCGCGAGGATCTGCCGCCGCGCCTCCTCGACCGCCCGTTCTTCGACCGTGCTCATGCGTGGAGCCCCGAACGCTCTCGAGCGGGCCGGCGGCGGGGGCGGGCGCGCAGGTCCTGCCGGCGGGCGGATGCACGACCCGCTTCTGGACGTCGGTCTCGAGCACGCCGAAGGCCTGCTCGTGCCGTTGCACCGCCATGCCGAGCGCGTAGGCCAGCCGCTTGGCCGTGAAAAAATTCACGATGATCCGCTGGGTGAGTTGGATCGTCTCGGGCGCCGTGCCGCCCACCTGCTTGTTGAGGCCGAAGTCGACGATCAGCTCCTCGGGCGTGCCGGTGACGCGGCAGAAGTTGGCGTAGTGGGCGACGATGTGCGACTCGTCGACGGGCACCTGCATCGACTCGGGGGCGGCGCGCTGGGGGTTCGGTTCGTCGGGCATGAGAGTCTCCTGGACGCGGTGGGGCGAGGGGCCGACGAAGGGTCCGCGGGAGAGGTCCGTGCGGGCCGTCGGAGTCCTGCAGTCTACCGCCCTTCGCTCGCGGGGGCCATGGAGCCGGCCCTAGGGCGGCGGCTCCCGCCAGCCGTGGCGGGCCAGCCAGGCGTCGTCGACGAACCGGCGCAGCACCGCCCGGAATGCCCGCAGGGCGTCGCGGTGCCACGAGTCGTCGGCGGGATCACCCCCCGCGTCGAGGCCGGCGAAGTGCAGCCGGCAGGGCCAGCCGCGCTCGGCCGCCACAGCGTCGAACCGCTCCGCGATCCGCAGGGCCCAGGCTGCGCCGAGCGTGTCGCGCAGGGCCAGGAACGGCGGGTCGATCATGCTCGCGACGGCCGCGGCGGGCCG
>RGVT01000116.1 GCA_010027105.1 Planctomycetia bacterium | reverse complement strand
GCCGACAAGGCGAAACAGGACGCCGACAAGGCGAAACAGGAGGCCGACGCCCTGAAGACGGCCCGCGAACTGCTCGCCCGGCCGCCGCGGCCCGCGCGGCCGGCGCTCCCGCCGAGCCGGCTGCCGCTCGAGTTTCTCGACGGCGAGCGAATCGCCCTCTACGGCAACTCCACGGCCGAGCGGATGAACCTGTTCGGCCAGTTCGAGACGCTCCTGCACGAGCGTTTTCCGGAGAAAAAGCTCGTCGTCCGCAACTTCGCCCGGCCGGCCGACGAGGTGGCCAACCGCCAGCGGGCGGGCGACTACACGAAGCTCGACGATCCCGTGGCCGCCTTCGGCGCCGACACCTATCTCCTCTTCTTCGGGTTCAACGAGTCGTTCGCCGGGCCCGACAAGGTCGCGAAGTTCAAGGCCGACTATCTGAACCTGCTTGGCGATCTCGCCGCGAAGTATCCCCGCGACGACACGAAGGCCGCCCCGCGGTTCGTGATCGTCTCGCCGATCGCCGTCGAGGCCTCGGGCGATCCGCTCCTGCCCGACGCCGACGCCCAGAACAAGACGCTCGCCCTCTACCGCGACGCCGCCCGCGACGTCGCCGCGCAGAAGGGGCTCGCGTTCGTCGATCTCTTCGACGCGACGCGCGAGGCCTTCGCCGCCCAGCCGGGTCTCCAGCACACGATCAACGGCTGCCACGTGAACGACGCGGGCGACAAGGTCGTGGGCACGCTGCTCGATGAAAAGCTCTTCGGCGCCCCCGCCGCGAAGAAACTCGCCGCCGAGGCCTTTTCGAAGCTCGAGGCCGCGGTGATCGACAAGGCGTGGATCACCATGCAGGACCACCGGATGGTCAACGGCTGGTACATCTATGGCGGCCGCCGCACGTTTGACACCGAGACCTTCCCCCGCGAGTACGTCAAGCTCCGCACCATGGCGGCCGTGCGCGACGCCTACGTGTGGGACATCGCCGCCGGCCGCCCCGTGCCGCCCGAGCCCGATGATTCGAAGACGGGCGACCTCATCGTGCCCAAGACCCGCTTCGGCGAGCCGCGGCAGGCCTACAGCGAAAACGCCGAGGGCGGCCCGGTGATCAAGTCGCCCGAGGACGTGATCAAGACCTGCACGGTCCCCGACGGCTTCGAGATGCGGCTCTTCGCCGACGAGCGGAAATTCCCCGAGCTCGCCAAACCGGTGCAACTGGCCTTCGACTCCAAGGGCCGCCTCTGGGTCTCCACGATGCCGAGCTATCCGCAGTGGCGGCCGGGCGATCCCAAGCCGGCCGACAAGCTCGTGATCCTCGAAGACACCGACGGCGACGAGAAAGCCGACAAGAGCACGGTCTTCTACGACAAGCTCCACTGCCCGACCGGCTTCCAGTTCTTCGACGGGGGCGTGCTCGTGGTCGACCAGCCGCGCATGCTCTGGCTCAAGGACACCAACGGCGACGACAAGGCCGACGTGGTCGTCCACGTGCTCGACGGCTGGGCGACCGAAGACACGCACCACACGAGCGGCGCCTTCGAAATGAGCCCGCCGGGGCTGCTCCACATGCTCGAGGGCGTGGCGATGAGCACGGCGCTCGAAACGCCGTGGGGCCCGTTCCGCAACTACGGGTCGTCGGGGGCCTACGTGCTCGACCCGCGCACCTGGAAGATCAGCCACTTCAACACGCCCGGCTACGGCAACCCCTGGTGCTACGTGTTCAACGAGTGGGGCCAGGGCATCTGCGGCGACGGCACCGGCGCCGCCCAGCACTGGGACACGCCCCTCTCCGGCAAACAATACGGCGGCCGCAAGGGGATGGGCCCGGTCTTCAACACCGAGGGGATGCGGCCGGTCGTCGGCAGCGAGTTTTTGCACACGCGGCAGTTTCCCGACGACGTGCAGGACCAGTTCATCTACGCCTGCGTGATCAACATGAACGGCATGCCTCGCTGGACGTTCTCCGACGACGGCGCCGGCTACAAGGGGGAGCGGGTGCGGCACGACCCGAAGGACCCGAAGACCCCCTTCGACCTCGTCAAGAGCACCGACAAGCACTTCCGGCCGGTCGATCCGCAGATCGGCCCCGACGGCGCCCTCTGGTTCGGCGACTGGGCCAACCCGCTCATCGGCCACATGCAATACAGCCAGCGCGACCCCAACCGCGACCACGTGCACGGCCGCATCTACCGGCTCGTCTATCGGGACAAGCCCCTCGTGAAGCCCGAGACGCAATCGGGCAGGTCGACCGCCGAGGTGCTCGAGCAGCTCAAGAGCCCCGAGTGGCGCACCCGCTACCGCGCCCGCGCCGACCTCCAGGCCCGCCCGCGGGCCGAGGTGCTCGCGGCGGCGAAGGACTGGCTCGGCACAGTCGCCTCCGATCCCGCGGCCGACCGGCTCGCCACGGAGGTGCTCTGGCTCGAGCAGTGCTTCCACGCCGTCGACCGCGGCCTGCTCACGAGGCTGCTCGAATCCCAGGTGCCCGACGCCCGGGCCGCAGCCACGCGAGTGCTCGCCGACGAGCGCGACCGCTTCCCCGACACCGAGAAACTGCTCATCGCCAAGGCCGGCGACCCGAGCGCCCGCGTCCGCTGCGAAGCGGTGCGGGGCCTGAGCTTCTTCGGCACGCTCGACGCGATGCGGGCGGTGATCGCGGCGGCGAACGTCGAGCCCTCCGACCGGTTCATCGCCTACACCTGCGACGCCGCGCTCGGGGCGAACATCGACGTGTGGAAGAAGGAGCACGCGGCGGGCACGTTCGCGAGCAAGGGCACGCCCGCCTTCGGGATCATCGAGAGCGTGCTCGGGCTCGACAAGAAGGCGGCCGAGATCACGCCGCACCTCGCGATCCTGCTCTCCAAGGAGCCGACGAGCGAGGAGCAGCGGAACAAGGCGATGACGTCGCTCGCGGGAATCACCGGGGGCAACGTCGACAACGGCAAGGCCGTGTTCCGGCGCGTGTGTATCAACTGCCACAAGGTCGGCAACGAGGGGGCGAACCTCGGCCCCGAGATGAACGGCGTGGCCAAGCGGCTCGACTCCTACAAGCTCGTCGAGTCGATCATCGATCCCAACGCCCAGGTCGACGACAAGTATCTCTCGACGCTCGTCGTCACCGACGACGGCCGGAGCATCACGGGCCTGCTCGTGAGCGAATCGCCCGAGGAGCTCGTGATCTTCGACGGCAAGGAGCAGAAGAAGATCAAGACGGCCGAGATCGACGAGCGGCAGAAGCTCAAGCAGAGCAGCATGCCCGAGGGCCTCGCCGCCACGCTCTCGCCCAACGAGCTGCTCGACGTCGTCGAGTTCCTGCGCACGCTGAAGTGATTCGCTTCCGCAGCCCCCGCCAGTAGCCGCAGAGTGGCACTCTGCGGCAGGTGAGACCGGCGTCGTCCGCGGGTGCAGATCGACAATCTGCACCTACTTGCGGAACGCGGCGCCGTCGAGGGCGTGGGCTTTCATCAGCCGGTAGAGCGTGCCGCGGGGCAGCTTCGCGTCGCGGGCGGCGGCCGAGACGTCGCCGTGGTGTCGGGCGAGCAGGTCGGTGAGATACTGCTTCTCGAATCTCGCCACATGCTCGGCCCGCCGCGGGAAGAAGCCGTCGTCTCCCGGCCCCGCCTGCACGACGCGGCCCGCGGCGGCGACGATCTCGTCGGGGAGGTCCTCCACGTCGGGCGTGGCGGAGCGGGTCATCGCCACCGCCCGGCGGATCGCGTTCTGCAGTTCCCGCACGTTGCCCGGCCACCCGTAGTTTTTCAGCACCTGGTAGGCGTCGATCGAGAGGCCGCTCACGGTCTTGCCCATCTCCTGGGCGGCCCGGTTGGCGAAGAATTCGGCGAGCAGGCCGACGTCGTCGCCCCGCTCTCGCAGCGGAGGCAGGTCGATCCGCACCACGTTGATCCGGTAGAAGAGGTCGCGCCGGAACTCGCCCCGCTCCACCATGCCGTCGAGATTGCGCGACGTGGCCGCGATCACCCGCACGTCGACGCTCGTCTCCTGCCGCGCCCCCACCCGCCGCACCCGCCGCTCCTGGAGCACGCGCAGGAGCTTCGCCTGGAGCGCGAGCGGCAGTTCGCCCACCTCGTCGAGAAACAGCGTGCCGCCGTCGGCGAATTCCACGAGCCCCATCCGACGGCCGTCGGCGCCGGTGAAGGCCCCCTTCTCGTGGCCGAAGAACTCGCTCTCCATGAGCGCGTCGGGAATCGCCCCGCAGTCGACCGGCACGAACGGCGCGGCGGCCCGGCGGCTCCGCTGGTGGAGCGCCCGGGCCACGAGTTCCTTGCCGGTGCCCGTCTCGCCGGTGACGAGGACGTCGACGGAGCTCGCCGCGACGCGATCGATGACGGAGTAGACCGCCCGCATCGCCGGGCTCTCGCCGAGAAAGCCCTCGAACGTGTAGGGCCGCTCGACCGCGCGGCGGAGCACCTCCTCGGCGTCGCGGCGCCGGGCGGCCGAAAGCAGCCGCACGAGCGCGTCTTCGAGTTGCGCGTCGGCGGAGTCGAGTTCCAGGTAGTCGCCGGCGCCGGCCTGCAGGCACTGCCGCGCCGCGGCGACGGTGGGGTGGGCGTCGACCACCACGAGGGGCAGTTCCGCGTCGGCCGAGCGCACGGCCGCAGCGAGCGCGGCGGCGGTGCCCGCGTCGCGGGCGGTCACCACGCCGAGATCCCAGGCGTCGCGCTCGAGCGCGGCCGCGGCCCCGGCGGCGGTCTTCTCGACGCGAAGGTCCATCGGCTGCAGGCGGGCGACGAGGCCGGCGTACGGCAGGCCGGCGGCGCCGTTGGCGTCGACGACGAGGATCCGGGGTTGACGCATGGTGGTTGGTTTCGGGGCCCGCCGGCGGCATTATTGCCCCGGCCCCCGACAGCGTCACGCGGCGCTGGTACATTCGGCCGAATCCCCCGCGAATCGATTTTTCTCGACGGGGACAGGAGCCTCCGCATCCATGGCGATCGACCTCTACGCCCCGTGCCCCGGCGGCACCGGCAAGAAGATCAAGTTCTGCTGTGCCGACCTCACCGGCGACCTCGAGCAGATCGACCGGCTCGTGGAGGGCGAGCAGGTGTCGGCCGCGCTCGAGCAGGTGGAGCGGCTCGCCGCCAAGCATCCGGGCCGCGCCTGCCTCATGGCCACGCAGGTGAAGCTGCTCCTGGCGACGCGGAAGTTCGCGGAGGCGGCGGCCGCGAGCCAGGCCTTCCTGGCTGCGTTTCCCGACAACCCCCTCGCTCTCGGCCACACCGCGGTGGCCGACGCGATCGCCGGCCGGCTGCAGGAGGCCGCTGCGGCCTTCGACAAGGCCCGCGAGGCGGCGGGCGCCGACGTGTCGCCCGACCTCGTCCGGATCGCCGCCACGCTCGTGCAGGCGGCGGCCCAGGCCGGCCACACCGGCTTCGCCCAGGGGATCGTCGAGTGGATGATGGACGAGTCGCTCGGCACGGCCGAGGAGCAGCGGTTGCTCGCGGCCGTGGTCGGCTCGTCGGGAGTGCCGGCGGCGCTCCGCACGAAGGTGCAGCTCGAGGAGGCTCCCGCCGATTCGGCGTGGGCTCCCGACTTCGCGACGGGCCTCGCGCACGCGCGGGCATGGCGGCTCGGCAAGGCGCTCACGGCGTTCCGCAGCCTGAAGGGCGTGGCGGGGGAGAGCCGGCCGCTGTTCACGAACATCGCGCTCATCTGCGAGATGCTGGCCCGGCCGTTCGAGGCGGCCGAGGCGTGGCTCGCCGTCGCCGCGATGCGCGGCACGCCCGCCGAAGACGCCGTGGAGGCGACGGGCCGGGGGATCGCGCTGGAGACGGAGGCCGACGAAGACCGCTCGCCGATCGTGCCCTACGAGCGCCGCTCGGCCGCGCTCGCCCTCGGCGCGGAGGGCTCCGCCGCGCTCGACCTGCTCGAGGACAAGCTGCGGCACGACGGCCACTTCGATCCCGCTCCCTTCGACCGCTCGCAGTGGACGGCGCGGGGCGCCGCGCCGCCGCGGTCGGCGTGGCGGGTCTTCGAGACGGCCCCGACCCACGAGCAGCCCGCCCGGCTCCTGGCCACCGTGCTGATCTTCGGCCGGCAGACCGACCGCGAGCCCGAGGCCACGCTGCAGGGCTTCCAGCCCGACGTCGCGACGGCCCGCTCGATCCTCGAGCCCGTGCTCGGCGTCTCGTTCGGCGACGCGCTCCCCGCCGCGCTCCCGGGCGCCACGCCCACGAACTGGCTCCGCGGGGCGCAGTTCCGCCTCGAGCCTCCTGCGGAGCCCGTCACGGCCGCTCCCGCCGGCCAGCCGTCGCTCGTCGACACGATGCTGGCGGCCCAGTCGGCCGCCGTCTGGAAGCGGTTCGTCGCTCTCTGGCCCGACTCGGCCCTGCCCGAGCTCCTCGGCAAGTCGCCCCGCGAGGCGCTTGGCGACGCCGTCGGGGCGAGGCGCGTCGCCGCGCTCGTGGGCGAGGGGGAGGCGACGGCCCACGGCCGCGACGAGTCGGCCGCCTGGACGGAGATCCGGGCCCGGCTCGGCATGCCCGCGCCGGCCACGATCGATTCCGCCCGCCCCCTCGAGGCGGTGCCGCCGCTCCGCTGGCACCGGCTCGACTTCACGAAGGTCGACCTCGACCAGCTGCGCGGCGTGTTCGTCACTGCCCTCGACGCCGGCTTCGAGCTCGCCGCCGAACGCTCGGCCCGGGCCCTCGTCGCCCGACCCGACGCGACGCCCGAAGACCGCTGGGAGGCCTGGAGCCTGCTCGAAGACCGGGCCACGAACACGGTCGAGAAGCTCGAGGTGATCGGCCGCCTGCGGGAGCTCGCCAAGGCGCTCGGGGCGAGCGAGGGCATGCTCGACGTCGCCGAACTCCGCGTCCGCCTGCAGCGTGGCGACCAGGCCGAGATCGCCCGGCTGCTCGACGGCCTGCGGCGGCATCACGCCCGCGACCAGAAGGTGCTCGAGGCGCTCGCGCAGGTGCTCATGGAGGCGGGCGTCGACCTGCCGGGCATGATGGCCGCGCAGGCCGCCGGAGGCATGCCCGGCGCCGGCCTGCCCGCGGGCATGGGCCAGCCGGGCGCGGTGCCGGCGGCGGCGCCTGCCGCCCCCTCGGGCATCTGGACGCCGGGCGCGCAGGCTCCGGGGCGGCCGGCCGAGAAGAAGACGATCTGGACGCCGGGCTGACGGGACCTGCGGCATGGCGTGGACGGTGCGTGAAGAGGCGGCGATGCGGCAGGCCCTCGACCTCGCCCGCCGCGGGGCGGGGCACGTGGAGCCCAACCCGCTGGTCGGCGCCGTCGTGACGGCCGCCGACGGCACGCTCGCGGGCACGGGCTGGCACGCTCGCTTCGGCGGGCCGCACGCCGAGGTCGTCGCCCTCGCGGCGGCGGGCGGCGCCGCCCGCGGCGGCACGCTCTTCGTGACGCTCGAGCCCTGCTGCCACCACGGCAAGACGCCGCCGTGCACGGCCGCGATCACCGCGGCGGGCATCGCCCGCGTCGTCGTCGCCACGGGCGACCCGTTCGCGGAGGTGGCGGGCCGCGGGATCGCGGCGCTGCGCGCCGCGGGGATCGCCGTCGACGCGGGGCTCTGCGAGCGCGAGGCCGCCCGCCTCGTCGCCCCGTTCACGAAACTCGTCACCGCGGGCCTCCCCTGGGTGATCGCGAAGTGGGCGATCTCCCTCGACGGCCACGTGGCGGCCCCGGCTGCGGACGGGCCGACCGACCGCTGGATCTCGTCGGAGGAGTCGCGCCGGCTCGTGCACGAGTTGCGCGGCCGCTGCGACGCGATCGCCGGCCGGCTGCAGGAGGCCGCTGCGGCCTTCGACAAGGCCCGCGAGG
>RGVT01000115.1 GCA_010027105.1 Planctomycetia bacterium | reverse complement strand
GACGCTCGACGTCGCCTCGTCGAGGACGAGGATCCGCGGATCCACCAAGAGCGCCCGCGCGATCGAGAGCCGCTGCCGCTCCCCGCCCGACAGCGACCCGCCGCGCTCCCCCACGCGCGAGTCGTAGGCGGCCGGCAGGCGGAGGATGAACTCGTGCGCGCCCGCCGCGCGGGCCGCCGCCACGATGCGGTCGCGCGGGGCGTCGGGCCGGCCGTAGGCGATGTTCTCGGCGACGGTGCCGAAGAACAGGAACGGCTCCTGCAGCACGCACCCCAGGTTGCGGCGGTAGGCGCTGATCGAGAGCCGGCGGAGGTCGACGCCGTCGACCGCGATCGACCCGCTCGACGGGTCGTAGAACCGGCACACGAGGTTCGCGAGCGTCGACTTGCCGGAGCCGCTCGCCCCCACGAGCCCGATCATCTCCCCCGGTTCGATCGTGAGGTCGATGCCGTGGAGGATCTCTCGCGAGCCGTAGCGGAAGTGCACGGCCGAGATCTCGATCCGGCCCCGCACGCGGCCCGGGTCGACCGCCCGCGCCGGCTCGGCGACCGTCGGCTTGCAGTCGAGGATCTCGAAGATCCGCTGGGCGCTCGCGGCGGCCCGCTGCGTCGCCGGCACCGTGTGGATCATCGATTCCACCTTGCCGTAGAACCGGGAGATGTAGGCCAGGAACGCGGTCAGCGTGCCGACCGTCACGGCGCCGCCGAACACGAGCCAGGCGCCGGCCGCCCACACGACGAGCACGCCCGCCTCCGAGCACAGGCTCACCAGCGGCCCGAAGAACGACCACACCACGTTGACGCGGTCGTTGGCGTCGAGCACGCGGTCGTTGGCGGCGCGGAACCGGGCGACCTCGCGTTCCTCCTGGGCGAAGGCCTTCACCACGCGGGCGCCGGGGATCGTGTCGGCCAGCACGCTCGTCATGTCGGCCCAGGCCACGCTCGCCCGGGCGAAGCCGCGCCGCAGCTGGAACCGCACGGCGTAGGCGAGCCAGACGACGAACGGGAACGGCGCGAGCGTGACGACGGCCAGCGTCGGCTCGATCCACACGAGCACGGCCGCGGTGAGCAGCACGAGCATCACGTTCGACGAGAACTCGATCAGGTTCACCGACAGGAAGAGGTTGAGGCGGTCGGTGTCGCTCCCCACGCGGGTGATCAGATCGCCGGTGCGCTTGGCGGAGAAGAAGTCGAGCGACAGGGCCTGCATGTGCGCGTAGGTGCGCACCCGCAGGTCGGCGGCGATGCGCTCGCTCACCCAGGCCAGCACCCACGACCGCGCCCACGAGAGGAGCCAGGCCGCGACCGCGGCCACCGCCAGGCCGCCGAGATACCACCACACGAGCGAGAAGGGCACGTTCACGCCCGACTGCCGCGGGATCAGCGCCTGGTCGACGAGCGGCTTGGTGAGGTAGGGGGGCACGAGCGCCGCTGCCGTCGCCGCGAGCGAGAGGAGCGCCCCGATGGCGGCCATCACCGCGTGCGGCCGGGCGAAGGCCACGACCCTCACGAGCGCCCGCCACGAGTGAACGCCCGCCGCCGGCAGGTCGGCATCCTCGTCGCCGACCCGGGCACCGGCCGCGGCGGCCGGCTGTCCCGCCGCCTCCCCCGCGCCCGGGCGGGCGGCGGGCGGGACGGCGGCCGGCGGCGCGGGGCGGCCGCGCCGCAGTTCGGCGAACGCGTCCTCGAGCGCGTGCACTCCCTTGGCCCGTGCGGGCGTGAACAGCCAGCGGGCGACCACCTCCCCGGCCTGCGAGAGTTCGATCCGGCCGACGGCGTTGCGCAGCCGGGCGTCGAACCGCGTGCCTGAGTCGACCACCCACGACCGCACGCCGCCGGACGGGGTCGCGACCCCGGCTGCGGAGGCCGGCGGGTCGGCGAGGAGCCGGCTGTCTGTGAGGACGATCCAGCCTTCCGCGAAGTCGAGCGCTGCATCGAGATCGAAGCGGCAGGTCGCGACGACGCGCTCGCCCGGTGCGAGCGGAAACCGCTCGGCGGGAAACATTCCGCCGCCCGGGACGACGGAGTCCCGGCTCGGGTTCGGGTGGGAGGCGGTCATGCGGTTGCCCGGTGGGTGTCGGCCGTCCTGGCCGGGCGGCGGGATCCAGGAGTCGACGCCCGAGATGGCAGCCAGGGCGAAAACCCGCTTGTTTCCAGGTTTCCAGGCCGTTCCTGCCGGTTGACGGGCTCGACGCGGCCCCGCCACAGAAATTCGCTCGGCTTTCCGAAGACCCCTAGATTACCACGCCGGCCGTGGCAAAATTTACCGTCCCCCCGGGCAGACCGCGGCCAAAAGTGCATTCCGGATTGTCATCCCTTCCATGAATCCGTCTCGAGGCCGGCGCTGGCAGTCCCGTGTCGCCGCCGTGCCACCGGGGAGCGGCGGTTCCGTCGCGTCTCGGCACGCCACGTGCATGCCGAAGCTGTGGCGGAAAAAAATTTCGCACCCGGTTCACGAAAGCGTAAACTTTTTCCAACGTGCTGCGAAGCCGGAGACGTGGAGCCACGGTCGACCGGCTGGCACGAACGTGTCGATCGGTTCTCCCCTCGAGGAAATCCATTCGATCCATGGCCACTCTGGCCGGTCCGTTGCTCCCGCGGCGCTCCCTCCCAAGGACGTCGCCCTCTCCGTCGTCACCAGGCCCGTCTGCGAAGCCGTGCTTCCCCAGAGGCCTCTCTCCCTCGGCCCCGGATTGCTGGCCGCCCTGACGCCGCGATCCACCACCGCCGATCGGATTCCTGCACATGAAACACGGACTCCGCAGGCGACGCGCCTGCGCCGTCCCGCGGTGAGACGTGCAGCCTCCTCCCCACGAGTGCCCGCCGGGCTGTCCGGCGGCCGGGAGAGGCGCACACAACCCTGGCCCACGCGCGCGTCCGCGACCGGGCACGAGAGCAAACGCCCCTTCCATGGAGATCAAGTCGCTCAAGGTTCTACACGGTCCGAACCAGTGGGCATCGTTTCCAGTCCTTGAGGCCTGGGTGGATCTCGGCCACCTCGAGGACCATCCCTCGAACACGCTGCCGGGGTTCAACGACCGGCTGATGCGGTGGCTGCCGACGATGGTCGAGCACCGCTGCACGATCGGCGAGCGGGGGGGCTTTTTCGAGCGGCTCCGCACCGGCACCTGGATGGGGCACATCCTCGAGCACGTGACGCTCGAACTGCAGTCGCTCGCCGGCACGCCCGTCGGCTTCGGTCGGGCCCGCGAGACGAAGACCCGCGGCGTCTACAAGGTGGCGATTGAATACAAGGAGGAGAAGTTCGGCATCGAGTGCCTCCACACGGCCCAGCGCCTCATCAAGGCGGCGATCTCGGGGGAGGCGTTCGAGATCGCCTGCGAGCTCAAGCGGCTGAGGAAGGTGCTGCTCGAGGAGCAGCTGGGCCCCAGCACGCGGTCGATCGTCGAGGCGGCCGCGGCCCGCGGCATTCCGGCCCGGCGGCTCACCGACGGGTCGCTCGTGCGGCTCGGCCTGGGGGCGAAGCAGCGGCGGATCATCGCCGCGGAGACCGACCGCACCGGCGCCGTCGCCGAGACGATCGCCCAGGACAAGGATCTGACCCGAGCGCTGCTCGCGGAGGCCGGCATCCCGGTGCCCGAAGGCCGGCCGGTGAGCGATCCTGCGGACGCCTGGAGCGTGGCGGAGGAGATCGGCGCGCCGGTCGTCGTGAAGCCGCGCTACGGCAACCAGGGGCGCGGCGTGTCGGTCAACCTCTCGACCCGCGGCGAGGTGGAAAAGGCCTGGCACCTCGCCCGCGAGCAGGACACCGCCGTCGTCGTGGAGCGGTTCGTGACCGGGGGCGACTACCGCCTGCTCGTCGTCGGCGGCAGGGTCGTGGCCGCCGCCCGCCGCCGCCCGCCCACGGTGACCGGCGACGGCGTCGCGACCGTCGGCCGGCTCGTCGACCGGGTCAACGAGGATCCGCGCCGCACCGGCGACCACGCCACGGCCCTGAGCCCGATGGTGATCGACGAGGTGGCCCGCGCCGTGCTCGCCGAGCAGGGCCTCTCGCCCGACGACGTGCCCGAGGCGGGGCGGATCGTCCTCCTCCGGCAAAACGCCAACCTCAGCACCGGCGGCACGTCGGAGGACGTCACCGACCTCGTCCATCCGGAGGTCGCCGCCCGGGCCGTCGAGGCGGCCCGCATCGTGGGGCTCGACGTGGCGGGCATCGACATGGTCGCGGCCGACATCTCGCGACCGCTCGAGCCGCAGCGCGGCGTCGTCATCGAGGTGAACGCGGGCCCGGGGCTGCGGATGCACCTCGAACCGACGGTGGGCACGCCGCGCGACGTGGGCGCCGCGATCGTCGACACGCTCTTCGCGGCCGACGACGACGGCCGCATCCCCGTCGCGGCGGTGACCGGCACCAACGGCAAGACGACCGTCGTCAGGCTCATCGCCCATCTCGCCACCACCGGCGGCGCCACGGTCGGCATGACCTGCACCGAGGGGGTGTGGGTCGGCAGCCGGCAGATCGACGCCGGGGACTGCAGCGGCCCGGCGAGCGCCCGCCGCGTGCTCTCCAACCCGTCGGTCACGACGGCCGTCCTGGAGACGGCCCGCGGCGGCATCCTGCGCGAGGGCTGCGGCTTCGACCAGTGCGACGTGGCGGTGGTCACGAACATCGCCTCGGGCGACCACCTCGGGATCGGGGAGATCGACACGCCGGAGCAGATCGCCTGGGTGAAGGGGGCGATCGTGGCCGCGGTAAGCCGCAAGGGCACCGCGGTGCTCAACGCGGCCGATCCGCTCGTCGTCGACATGAAGCGCTGGTGCAAGGGGCAGATCGTCTTCTTCGCCCTCGACCCGGCCAATCCCGTGATCATCGCCCACCTCGCCGCGGGCGGGCGGGCCGCCACGGTGCGCGACGGCTGGATCGTGCTCTGCGACGGGCCGCGCGAGACGCGACTGGCCCACCTCGAGCGCGTCCCGCTCGTGCACAAGGGGCTCGTCGACTTCCAGGTGGAGAACGTGCTGGCCGGCGCCGCCGCGGCCTGGTGCCTGGGCGTGCCGCTGGAACTCGTGCGGCTCGGGCTCGAGAGCTTCTCCTGCGGCACCGCCGGCTCGCCGGGCAGGTTCAACCTGCTCGACCTCGAGGGGGCCTCGATCGTGGTCGACTACGGCCACAACGTGCCGTCGCTCGAGCAGATCTGTGCGACGATCCGCAAGCTGCCGCACGAGCGGCGCACCGCCGTCTACTCCGCCGCGGGCGACCGCCGCGACGAGGATCTCCTCGCGCAGGGCCGCCTGCTCGGCGCCACCTTCGAGCGGGTGGTGATCTACGAAGACGCCTACATTCGCGGCCGCAGGCCGGGCGAGATCACCCGGCTCATCTCCCAGGGCATCGCCGAGGCGGTGGCTCGGGGCGGCACCTGCGCCGTGGAGTCGGGCGGCGGGTGGGAACAGTCCGCGGCGCTCGTCCTCGATGTGGTCCGCCCGGGAGACCTCGTCCTCCTCCAGCCCGACACGATCGAGCAGACGATGCCCTGGCTCAGGGACCGCTACGGATCACGGCTGCGCGACACGCACTTCGACGAACTCGCCGGGATCATGGCCCACGACGCCAGCCGCCGCGTTCCCGCCCCGCACGAGCCGGTCGAGGTGAAGAGCGGCCGGCTCGGTCGCACCGTCTCCGCCACCCGCGACATCGCCCCGGGGGAGACGATCCTCGCCACCTGGGGCCCCCAGCAGCCGAAGCGGTCGCGCTACACGATGCAGGTCGAGACCGACGTGCACATTCTCCCGGATGGCGTCACCGTGCTGCTCAATCACTCCTGCGCCCCCAACTGCGGTGTCGTCATCCGAACCGGTGTGAAGAAGATCGAGGTCCGGGCCCTGCGGCCGATCGTGGCCGGCGAGGAGCTTCTCGTCGACTACGACACGTTCGAGTACGAGGTGGAGCACATGAAGGGCCCGTGCCTGTGCGGCGCCGCGACCTGCCGCGGGCGGGTGGCCGGCTACAAGCACCTCGCGGCCGACGTGAAGGTCCGCTACGGCGAGTTCATCGCCGACTACCTGCGGATCCTCGACACCGAGGTCCCGACCCCCGTCGGCGCGTAGGACAGGCTTCAGTCTTTCAGATCTCCTGGGCAGGGCATTCCAGAACCTCCCGCATTCGGAGCCGGCGGTAGGCATGCTCGACTCCGGTCGTGTTGAGAGTACTGAACTCGTGGGTTTTGATCAGGCGTCGATAGTCCTCAACGACTCCCTTCGTCTGTGCGTGCCCACCGACCGTCTCCGCCGAAAGTTCACTGCGCCTACGTGTTGAGGAGGCTTCGGGCTACCCAGTGCCCCGTTCGCCGGCTTTAGCGACCAGCGAAGCCATGGATGGCGCAGCGCCAGTCGCTAGGAGTGAGCGCAGCCCGGAGGGCGTAGCGAACGTCCGGCGACGGGGTCTGGGTAGCCTGAAGCCGTCGGGGCAGGGATGGGCTGGAGCCTTTTCCACAGGCGACTGGACTCGGGCCGTAAGATGGATCGGTTGCGACGATCGCGCGGGCAAGACCCCTGTTTTCCCCGGGAAAAATCCCAAAAATAACTGAACAAACCGCTTGCAGCCCGCGTTCAGGGGATTAGTCTCGGAGGGTCTTTTTTCAGGAGTTCAACCATGGCTGGCTTCGGCCGCTTCTCGACCCGCTCGATCCCTTCGCTCTTCACGCGTGCCGCCTCCTGCGGCGCGGTGCTGGTCGGCTTCGTCGCGCCTGCCGCCGCGCGGGCCCAGTGCTGCGGTGAGGCGGCACCCGCGCCGGTCGCCACGCAGACCTACCGCCTCGACTTCCAGACCGTCTACGACGAGCAGCAGGTGACCGCGTATCGCATGTCGTACGAGACCGTCTACGACACGAGGACCTACACCGTGCAGAAGCCCGTCTGGGAGACGCAGACCCAGGAGCGGCGCTACACGGTGCAACGACCCGTCTGGGAGACGCAGACCCGCGAGGAACGCTTCACCGTCATGAAGCCCGTCTACGAGACGCAGATCGTCGACCGCAGCTACGACGTGACCCGCGACGTCGTCGAGACGAGCACCCGCGAAGAGCGCTTCACCGTCATGAAGCCGGTCTACGAGACGGCCGTGCAGCAGCAGGTGAGCGTGGTCCGCCGACCCGTCTACGAGACGAGCGAGCGCGAGGAGGCCTACACCGTCGCCGAGCCGGTCACGACCGTGCGCACCGCCTATTCCGTCGGCACGCAGGCCGTCGACAGCGTCACGCCGATGGTGGCCCCGGGTACGGCCCAGCTCGGCTGGGTGCCGGGTGGCTGGGCGGTGAATCCGTACACGGGCTGGACGTCGTGGCAGCGCGGCGGCTATGCCTGGACCGTGACCCCTGGCGTGGTCATGAACCAGGTCACCCGCTCCTACCAGCCGACCTACACGCCGGTGCAGGTGCCCGAGACCACGCTGGTCAATCGTGTCGTCACCCGCCGGGTGCCCGTCCAGACCGTCCGCTACGTCGACGAGCAGGTGGTCCAGCAGGTGCCGGTGCAGACGATGAAGATGGTGGCCGAGGAGCAGGTCCGCCAGGTGCCCGTCCAGACCGTCCGCAAGGTGGTCGAGCGGGTGGAGAACAAAGTGCCGGTGCAGACGATGAAGATGGTGGCCGAGGAGCAGGTCCGTCAGGTGCCCGTCCAGGTGTGCCGCTACGTCACCGAGGAGAAGGTGGAGCCGGTGAGCGTGCAGGTGTGCAGGTACGTCACGGAGGAGCGCACCATGCAGGTGCCGCGGGTCGTCGAGAAGAAGACGCCCTACACCTACACGGTTCGCTCCCCGCGCACCGTCGTGCTGCGGGTGCCGCTGGATCCGTGCGGCAATCCGATCCCCACGGCGG
>RGVT01000114.1 GCA_010027105.1 Planctomycetia bacterium | reverse complement strand
TGGCGGCCGAGGCCCGGCTCGAACGGCTGCTGTGGGCGATCGACCAGCTGGCCGTCGTGCACCGCGGCGTCGAGCACGTGCTCGTGGGCCGCGGGCCGCGGGCCGCGTGGCTCGCACACCGGGCGCGGGTGCAGCGGCTCGCCGAGCGCCTGCGCGTCGTGCCGCACTGCGACTGCCTGCCCGACCTCCTCCGGCAGTGCGCGCTGGTGTGGCAGGCGGGCGACGTGGCCTACGGCGGCGCGCTCCTCGACGCCGCGGCCTGCGGCGTGCCGGCCGTGGCGGTGGAGAGTGACGCCGCGCGGCAGCTGATCGCCGACGGCCGGACGGGGCGGATCGTGCCGGCCGATCCGGAGAGCGAGTTTCCGCGCCGGGCGTTCAATCTCCTCGAGGACCCCGGGCTGGCCGGTCGCCTGGGCGCGGCGGCCCGGGTCCGTGCCGCGGAGGACTTCGCCGCGGCGCCCGCGCTCGCCCGGCACGTCGAGGCGCTCGAACGCGCGGTCAGGCGGTGAGCGTCGCCCCCTCGGGGAGCGTCCGCACCTGGCCGTCCTCCGCCACGAGGATTCCGGCCTTGAAGACCTTGGCGGGCAGCGAAAACATCCGGGCGAGATCGCGGTGCGGACGGTAGAGCGTGACGTCGGCGTCGGCCCCCGGGCCGAGGTGCCCCTTGTGGGCCAGGCCCGCGATCCGCGCGGGCGCGGCCCGCGTCACGATGCACAGTTCCTGGAGCGAGTATTCCCGCCGGATGCCGGCGAGCGGGCTGCGCGCGCGCACGGCGGGATGGATGCGGGCGAGGGCCTCGCGGCGGAAGGCCTCGTCGGCGAGCAGCTGCATGAGCACGGGATAGGCCGTGAAGTGCGCGCCGTTGGGATGATCGGTCGAGAGCGCCACGCGCCACGGATCGGTCGCAGTGAGAAACCACTCCAGCCCGATCGCCCACTGCCAGGCGTGGATCAGGCTCCTCTCCCGGTAGGCGATCGGGAGCACGCCGCAGCCCCCCTCGAGGTGCAGGTCGTGCGCCATCCAGGGAACGCCCGTCGCATGCGCCAGGTGCTCCGCGGCGGCCGAATCGCCCGTCATCGCGACGGTGTCGCCGAACAGGATCTGCCCCACGTCGAGCGTGAGGTTTTCATGCGCGTTGAAGTGGTCCACGAGCGGCGCGACGCCCGAGCCGAACGAGCCCTCGTCGAGGTCGCCGCCGGAGTAGCTGTGGAACTGCACGTGGGCCAGGTGGGCGGGCAGGCCGTCGAACGTGCGCATCGTCTCGAGCATGGTCCGCCAGTTGCCGGGCAGGCCGAGGTTGGCCGTGTGCACGTGCAGCGGGTGGGGCAGGCCGAGCGCCCGCACCGCCCGTGCGAGCCGCTCGAGGATCTGCCGGGGCGTCACCTGCCGATCGGGAAGCGGCGTGTCGAGGTCGTGGTGGTCGCCGCGCCGGCCCCGCTTCCAGAACGACGGGCCGCCGGGGTTGGCCACCTTCACGGCCCAGCCGCGGCCGGCCCTCACCTTCGCGGCGAGCAGCGCCTCGCACCGCGGCCCGTCGCGCGCCGCGAGGGCGTCGAGCGTGTCGGCGTCGTCGGCCGCCAGGAGGTAGATCCCCTTGTCGAGGATCGGCAGCTCGGCCAGTTCGGCGTGCGCGATCGGGGCCGCGGCCGTGGCGATCGCCGCGTCGAACACGGTCGTGTAGCCGAGCGCCGCGTAGAGCCCGCCCGTGGCGTGGATCGCGGGGACCGCGGCCGGCCGCGACCGTGCCAGGTGGGGGGCGATCCGGCGGCCGGCGTTCACCTTCGGCCCGGCGACGTGGCTGTGGAGGTCGACGCCTCCGGGCATGACCACGAGGCCCGCGGCGTCGATCGGGGGGAAGCCCGTCGCGTCGGCCGGGGGGGGCACGATCTTCCCGTCCTCGACCCAGACGTCGTCGACGACGCCGTCGCGCCGGGTCGCCGGATCGTGGATCGTGCCGCCGCGGAGGACGAACCTGTGCGCGACGCTCATGGGGCTGCTCCCGGCGGCCGTCGGTCGAGGGCCGCGAGCAACGACCGGAGTGCCGCTGGTTCGGCGGCGACGCGGAGCACCTCGAGATCGTCGCCGCAGCGTGCGATGGCATCTTCGACTGCGGTGGCGAGCCGGCCGACGGCCAGGACGCAGTCGACCTCGCGCCGCTCGAGCAGCCTGCGGGCCGACGCCTCGCCCGGCAGGAACCTCCCCCCGTCGCGGTCGGCCCGGGCGATCGCACCGGAGGCACCGTGGCGCCACGTGCAGACCGCCTCGGCGGCGGCGAGGTCGGAGCCGTCGAGGGAAATCTCGAACGCCGGCTTGCGGTGGGCGATCGCCCGCACGAGGTGGGTGACGGCCCACGGCTCGAGCCCGACCGGATCGGCGTTTGTGGCGGTGACGACCGCCACGCACGACGCCCTCTCGATCGCCTCGCGGGCGGCGCGGCAGGCCCGGATCCACGGGGCGTCGGCCTCGGGCTCGGGGCCGACGCACACGAGGTGGTGGAGCAGCCGCGCGGCGTCGATGGAGGTCGCCCCGCCAGGCGGCATCCTCACGACCGCAGCTCGCGCGGGAACGAGCGCCGCGAGCGCCGGGTGCGTCGCGGCGGGGTCGCAGCCCCAGAGGATCACGAGGTCGGCCCGGTCGTGCATCTCCGCCGGGTCGGCCGTCACGGCGCCGGCCCGGGCGATCGTCGGGCCGGCGGGGCGGTCCACGTCGGCGGCCCCGAAGTCGACGGCCGCTCCGAGCGTTGCGGCGAGGTCGCAGGCCGCCCGGGCGGCGTCGACCGACGCGCCGGCGAGGCCGGTCACGAGCACGCGCCGCGCGGCGACGAGCCGGGCCGCGTCGGAAGCGGGGGCCGCAGCCGGCGGCGCCGGACGGGGCGTCATGATTTCGGCACGACCCAGATGGTGCGGTAGCGGACCGGATTGCCGTGATTCTGCAGGTAGAGGGGCCCCGTCGGCCCCTCCTCCTTCCGCGGCCCGCCCCGGGTCACGGCGGGCACTTCGACGTCGTCGTGGACCAGGATCCCGTTGTGCCGCACCGTCAAGCGGGCGCTGCGCACCTTCGCGCCCCCCTCGAACCGCGGCGCCGTGAAGTCGATGTCGTAGGTCTGCCAGGCGAGCGGCGGCAGGCACATGTTGACCCGCGGCGCGGCGACCGAGTATATGCCGCCGCATTCGTTGTTCTTTCCCTCGAGCCCGAAGCTGTCGAGCATCTGCACCTCGTAGCAGCCCTGCAGATAGGCGCCGCTGTTGCCCCGCGCCTGGCCGCGGTCGTGCGGCTGATAGGGGAGGCGGAACTCGACGTGCCAGCGGGCGTCGCCGAACTCGTCCCTCGTGGCCACGCCCTCCTCGAGCAGGCCGTCGGCGGTGATCCGCGGATCGACGAGGGTTTTCGATTCGTCGACCGGCCCCGGCCCGTCGAAGATCACGACGGCGCCGGCGGGCGGCAGCTCTCCGAGCGTCGGGCTCGACCGCTCGACCCTCGGCAGCGTCGCCACGACATCGCCGGCGTCGCCGAGCACCACCACAGCCCCGTCGCGGATCTCGCCGCGCCGCTTCTGGCCGGTCCAGTCGATCCCGTCGAGCACGACGGTCGTCTTTCCGCCGGTCTCGCTCCGCACGCCCTTGCCGACGACCTTGTCCGGAGGAACCCAGCCGGCTCCGGGCAGGCCGCCGGGATACGCGACCACGTCGAACGTCCCGTCGCCCAGGGCGACCACCTGCACGCCGATCGCGATCGGCTGCCCGCCGACGGTCGCCTCGCCGGCATACTCGCCCTGGAGGGGGAAGTCGGCGTCGGCCCGAGCGGCGTCGGTGTAGGCGGGCTTGTCGGAGGCCGCGGCGGGCGGCATGGGAGCGATCCAGCAGATGGAGCAGGCGGCGAGCAGCCGGGGCATGCGGACGATCATGGGAGACTCCTGGGGAACCGCGAGTATGCCCGACGCCTCCCGCGCTGGTCAGTTGCGGGAGAATTCGGGCCGGGCGAAGACGAGCCGGCCGGCCGACGTCTGCAGCGTGCTCGTGACGCTCGCGTGGACGAGGCGGCCGATCTGGTCGCGGGCCCCCTCGACCACCACCATCGTGCCGTCCTCCAGGTAGCCCACGCCCTGGCCGGCCCCCTCGCCGGGCTTCACCAGACGCACCTCGACGAGGTCGCCCGGAACGAACGTCGGCTTGAGCGCCACCGCCAGGTCGTTGATGTTCACGGCCTGCACCGCGCGCACGCCGGCGATCTTCATCACGTTGGGGTCGTTGGTGAGGAGCCGCCCGCCGAGCTGCCGCGTGAGCGCCACGACGCGCTGCTCGTCGGAGGTGTCGGAGTCGGACTTGCCTTCCGGCGCCAGCACCTCGATGTCGACGAGCTTGTTCTCGCGGAGCTTCGCCAGCACGTCGAGGCCGCGCCTCCCGCGCAGCCGCCGCTGCCTGTCGGGCGAGTCGGCCGCCTCCTGCAGGTCGTCCAGCACGAACGACGGCACCACGAACCGGCTCTGGAAGAGCCCGGTCTCGGCGAGGTCGGCCACGCGGCCGTCGACGATCGCACTGGCGTCGAGAATGTTGGGCCGCAGCCCCTTGACGTCGCGGGCGAACTCGACGTAGGGGATGAGGAAGCGGAAGTCGTCGCGGGTCTGGAGGAGCAGGCTCGTGCAGATGTAGCACAGCAGCATGCCGAGGATCAGCGGCAGCCAGACCGCCACCGGGTCCTTGGGGCTCAGCGGCATGATCGGCGCCAGGGCCAGGAGGGCCACGTAGGTGAGGAACGCCCCCACGAGCAGCCCGAAGTAGGTGGCCGTGATGACCGTGAGGTCCTTGCGCTTGAGCGCCGAATCGACGCCGATCACCGTCAGCGGCAGGGCCACCATGGCCGCCAGCACCGCCCACGGCGCCCAGGCGTCGGCCTCGCGGACGACGGGCGAACCGAACATGAGGACCGCGATCCCCACCGACACCGCCACGAAGATTGCCCGGAGGACGACGAGTGCCATGGGGGAATCCTACCACGTGCGGCGGTCGTGATCCCACTCCAGGTAGCGGTCGGTCATGCCGGCGACGTAGTCGGCGACGCTGCGGGGCAGGCCGCAGTCGGCGGCCCGGGCACGGAACCGGGCGGGGAGTTCGTCGGGATGGGCGACGTACCAGCGGAACAGCCGGGCGAGCTTTTCCTGGGCGGCGGCCCGGACGGTCATCACGCGTTCGCTCCGGTAGACCCTTTGGAAGAGGAACATCTCGAGCTGCTTCTTGCCGGCGGCCAGGGCCGGGCTGTGGGAGATCACCCGCACGCCGCGGCCGCCGACGCCGCCGTCGAACACCGCCCGCACGCGGGCCACCGAGTCGACGCCCAGCCGCTCGATCGCGGCCCGGCTCTCCGCCACGAGGTCGGCCACCTGGAGGTCGACGAGCGCGTGCAGCACGGCCCGCCGCCGCCCGGGGCCGGCCGGCGTGCCGAGCCGTTCGCGGGCCCGGGCGGCGGCCTCGGCGACGAGCGGCAGGTCGTGCAGCTCGTCGAGCGTGACGAGCCCCAGCTCGACGGCGTCGTCGGCGTCGTGGGTGTCGTAGGCGATCGAGTCGGCCGCATCGACCGCCTGCGTCTCGAGGAGCGGCGCCGGGGCCGTGCCGTCACGGGTGCGGGTGGCCTGGGCGTCGAGCACCTCGCGGGAGAGGTTGAGGCCGGGGAACGGGGCGGCGCGTGTCTCGAGGAGCCGCATGATCCGCAGGGCCTGGGCGTTGTGGTTGAAGCCGCCGTCGTGCTCGAGCAATTCCGCGAGCGTGTCTTCGCCGGCGTGGCCGAGCGGGGGGTGGCCGATGTCGTGGCCGAGGGCCAGCGTCTCCACGAGGTCTTCGTTGAGGGCCAGCGCCCGGGCGAGCGTGCGGGCGATGCTCGTGACCTCGAGCGTGTGGGTGAGACGGCTGCGGTGGTAGTCGCCGTCGGCCCCGGTGAACACCTGCGTCTTGTGCGCGAGGCGGCGGAAGGCGGCCGAGTGGACGATGCGGTCGCGGTCGCGCTGGAAGGGGCCGCGGAAGGGGTGGGGGGGCTCGGGATGCTCGCGGCCGGCCGTGGCGGCCGAGTGCATCGCCCAGGGGCCGAGGGTGTGGGCCTCCCGCGCCTCCCAGCTCGCAAGCCGCGTCCAGTCGATGCCGCTCACGGGGCGGCCTCCGCGGCGGCCGCGAGCTGCTCCCAGAGGCTGTCGAG
Organism: Planctomycetia bacterium; assembly: GCA_010027105.1. Lineage (GTDB taxonomy): Bacteria > Planctomycetota > Planctomycetia > Pirellulales > UBA1268 > RGVT01. The sequence continues at coordinate 1,668 of RGVT01000114.1, read as the reverse complement.
GGCCTGGGGAAGCACCCGTACGCCGGCGGTGGTGGGCATGAAGTTCACGTCGCCCCGCCAGCGCGGCACGACATGCCAGTGGAGGTGGCCGGGCAGGCCGGCGCCCGCCGCCGCGCCGAGGTTGAGGCCCACGTTGAAGCCCTGGGCTTGCATCGACCGCTCGATCAGCCCGCACCAGCGGACGATCTCCCGCTGCAGGTCGAGCAGTTCGTCGTCGGCGAGGTCGGCGAGCGCGGCCCGGTGGTCGAGCGGGGCCACGAGGAGGTGGCCGTTGGAATAGGGGAAGCGGTTGACCACCACGACGCTCCGGGCCGTCGCCGCCACCACGCCGAGGGCCCGGTGGTCGGCTCGTGCGACGGCCGCGGCCCGGCAGAGGAAGCAGCCGCGGTCGGCCCCGGCCCGCCAGGCGCGGGGCTCCGGCGCCGCGGAGCCCGCCTCGCGGCCCTGCACGTATCCCAGACGCCACGGTGCCCAGAGTGTTTCGAAGGACATGCGGGTGATCGTACCGCATGGCCTCGGCATTGACACACGCGGTCCTCCCACGGCAAATGGCCCCATGGAATTCAAGGTCGCGACCGACGTCTTCTCCGGGCCGATGGACCTCCTGCTGTACCTCGTGAAGAAGCACGAGGTGGACGTGACGCAGGTGCCCATCGCACGGATCGCCGAGGAGTTCGTGGCCTACCTCGACGTGCTCGAGGATCTGGCGATCGACCAGGTGGGCGAGTTCGTGGAGCTCGCCAGCGTGCTCCTCGAGATCAAGGCCCGGGCCCTCGTGCCGCGGCCCGAGGAGCAGCCCGAGGAGGCCGTGGAGCCGGCCCGCGAGGACCTCGTCCGCAGGCTTCTGGAATACAAGCAGTATCGCGACGCCGCGGTGATGCTCGAAGACCGGGCCCGGCAGTGGGAGCTGCGGTTCCCGCGCCTTGCCGCCGACGAGCCGACCCGGCGGGCCGGCCCGGCCGAGGTGACGATCGGCGACGTGCAGGTGTGGGACCTCGTGGGCGCCATGGCCCGCGTGCTCCGTCGGCGCGAGCGGCGGAAGCCCCGCCAGATCGTCCACGACGACACACCGCTGGAGGTCCACATCGAGCGGATCGAGGCGGCGGTGCGGGAGCGGGGCAGCGTGCCCTTTTCCGCGTTGCTCGACGCCGACCTGCCGCGGAGCCGGCTCCTGGGTATCTTTGAGCCGACTCACCGCCTTCAAGAGCTTCTCGATCGGCTCGATCGCGGTCTCGGGCATGTAGATCGTGGGCGGCTCCATCTTCATCATCCGCCGCCGGGCCACGTAGACAGGGAGCGCCGCGATGTGATCGAGGTGCGTGTGCGTGAGAAACCACGTGCTCGTGGCCATGAAGCTCCACGGCTGGGCGCCGAGGTCGAAGCCCAGCTTGAGTTCGGGGATCCGCCAGTAGCTCTGCACGGCGGCCCGCGAGTAGCCCTCGATCGTGAGCCCCTTGTGGACGAGGGTGCGAAGGGGGGCGTTGTCGATCATGACGGCTCTGGGGACGGGTTCACCGGGGCGGCGGAGGCGGGTGCGGCTGCGGTCGCCCGTGGTTCGAGCCAGATCTCGTCGAACAACCTGTCTTGCCGCGTCGAGAGCCGGCCCCGGCGTGTGAGCTCGAGGACCGCCAGAAAGATACCCATCAGCCGGCTCCGCGGCATATCGGC
>RGVT01000113.1 GCA_010027105.1 Planctomycetia bacterium | reverse complement strand
CTGATCGTCCAACATATGGATGGCCGTTTTCTCAACTACCCGGACGATCTCTTCGGTGCCATCTTCTCCTCCGGATCGATCGAGCACTTCGGCGGTTTGCAAGACGCGGCCTACAGCGCCTATGAGATGGGCCGCGTGCTAAAGCCTGGCGGCATCATGACCCTGTCGACGGAGTTCTGCGTCGCTGGACCGACGCCCAGCGTGGAGTGGCCGGGGTTGGTGCTCTTTTCCGAGGAGCAATTGAAGAAATACATCGTTGAAGCCAGTGGTCTCGAGCCGGTGGATGAGTTCTCGGCCGCTCTCTCCGATGGCACGCGCCAGTCTGTTCGACCCTTGTCGTTCTATGTCGAGCAGATGAACGCGACACTGCGGCAGCAGGGCAACCGACCGCGAGTCGGTGAGGTGACATGGTCCACGTATCCTCACATCCTGCTGGAACAGCAAGGGTACACGTTTGGCTCGGTCCATCTCACCTTGCGCAAGTCGGAACGGTATCCAGCGAGTGACAATGCTTGGGCCCGTCCTACGCCTGAGATCGTTCGGGTCAAGCGTTGGCGGCCGATGACCGACAAAGCGGCGGCAGCACGGCCGGAAAGCATGAGAAAGTCGAGCATCGCGTCCAGCCTGCGGCGGTTCTGGCGATCTAGCCGGTGACGGAACGGCCAGTCGGCAAGCCTGCTCTCCATACGGAACGAGACGGGTGACAGGCGGAACGTGGCTGGACCCGCCGCGCTTCGCATAGCTCACGCCCTGCTCACAGGGCTGTCTTGCGGGCGATCAGGCTGCCGAAATGCGCAGCCGTGTCCGCCCATGTGCGCAGCGGCGCAGCCGCGATGGCCGCCTCTTTCTGCCGCCTCAAGTCGGGCTTTCGGATCACCGTCTCCAGCGCCGCCGCCAACTTGTCAACGTTCTCGGGATCGACGTAATCGATCAGCGGACCGCAGACTTCGGGCAACGACGAGCGCGACGACACCACGCTGTATTTTCCGAACCAGGCAGCCTCACCGACCGGGAGCCCCCAGCCCTCTGCCAGGCTCGGATATGCATGAAAAAGGCAGTGTTGATAAAGGAATGCAAGATCGGCGTCGCTCGCGCGATCGATGACCCTGACCCCCGCCGCAAGCTTTTCGTCCGCCGCCAGCAAGGCGCGAAAGTCGTCGATCTTCCAACCATACTTGCCGGCAAACACCAGCAGCGGAATCTCGTCACCGAGCCGGCCGAGCAGCTGCTGCCAGGCACGGAGCAGGCCGATCCCGTTTTTGCGGACCTCGATCGTGCCGACGCACAACACGAACGGCCTGTCGGCGAGCGCCGCCACCGCTGGATTCGTGGCCACCGCGCCCCGAGTGTTGCGGCCGTAGCCGACGAATTCATGGGCCAGAGGCCAGGTGGCGGTGCGGGCGGCCGACCCGTGCTCGGCCAGAAAGGCGGCCATGTCGCGGCGCGTGGCCTCGGAGATGCAGATGTACCGCGACGTGAACGCGGTCGATGTCACGAGGAACCGGTTGAACTTTCGCGACAGGCTGTCGATGCAGTACTCCGGATGGCGATACGGTATCAAGTCGTACACGACTTGCACGACCTCGCCACCGCGGCGAAAGAATCGCTTCGCGAGTCGTTCAATGGTGGCGACGTTCCAGTTCGTCCCCAGGAGAATCAGCGTGTCATCCGTTTCCAGGCGCCGGACCCGCCACGTGTGCACACGAGCCGGCGCCGGCGATCCCTGTTCCGCGGCCGCAAGCAGGCCAAGCCGCCGGCGGGCCGCGGCGGGCCACACCCTTCGCAGCAGGATCGCCTCCACCTTCTTGACGACGCGCAGGAGCGAACGTTTGGGGAAGCGAGCCAGATAGTCGTACAGTTCCCGCTCGGAAAAACCATCCTCGGTGCGTTCCAAGCCGAGCGCGGCCAGGAACCGCCCGGCATCGTATTCTTCGTTGCCAAACAGTTCGCCGGCGCGGCAGACGACGGGCGGGGCGAAGCGACTCACGGCGAACAGGCAGAAAACGTCGTCGCCTCCGGGCGTCGCCGCAAGGTGCCGGATCACGCGGATCTGAACCCGCTGGATGCCGGAGACGTTGCGATTCGTCCGGGCGAAACGAACCAGGTCGGTGATGTCGAAATACTGCCGGCTCATGGGCACGACGATAGCATCGTCGCGTAGAGGTGCGCATACCGCTCCGCCGCGGCTTTCCAGGTGAACGCCGCCGCATGGGCTTGCAGAGATCGGGCGAACCCCGGCGTCGCAGCGGCGTGCGCGATGCCTGCTCGGACGAAAGCCGCCATCGACGCGGGCTCGTGGGACTCGAAGAAAAAACCGTAGTCCCCCGCGATCTCCGGCAGGCTCGTGGCCCGCGACACGAACACCGGCCTGCCGCACTGCATCGCCTCGAGCACCGGAAACCCGAATCCCTCCGCGAGCGACGGAAACAGGAACGCCTCGCAGTGCTCGTAGAGCCACTGCCTGTCGGCATCCGACACCTCGCCCGGCATGATCACGCGCCCCTCGAGCCCCCGGTCGCGGATCATCCGCTCCACGCGGGCGCCGTAGGGCGTCGCCTTCTTGCCGGCGATCACGAGCCGCTTGTCGGGCAGGTGGGCCAGCATGTCGACGAGCACGTGGTAGTTCTTGTGCGGCAGCCCGTTGCCCACGGTGAGCAGGAAGGGGCCCTCCGGCAGAAATGCGGGCCGCTCGGCGGACGCGGCCGGCGGCGGGGCCAGGCCGTTGGGCACCACGTGCACCTCCTTCGCGCCCACGTCGAGATGCCTCCGCACCTCCGCGGCCGTGAACTGCGACACCGCGGTGATCGCGCTCGCCCGATCGACGAGCCGCTGCAGGCCGGCGAGTTTGCGGGGCACCCGCCAGGGCGTCCGCCTGCCCGACGAGTGGAGGAAGTTGAGGTCGTGGATCGTGAGCAGCACCGGAACCCTGGCGTCGAGCGGCAGATACGTCGACGTCTGGTGCGTGACGTGCCAGAGGCGGACGGCCGGCCTGGGCAGGAAGGGCCGTGCGAAGGGGCGCACGAGCCGCTGCAGCCCTTCCTTCCTCCAGTCGGCCGCGGGGATGACGTCGCAGGCCCCTTCGGGAAAATGCCCGCGGGCCTCGTCCGGAAGGAAGAACACCGGCCGGAAACGTCCCTCCGCGAGGCGGAGCAGCTCCCGACCCAGATACAGGCAGAAGCGGCCCAGGCCGCAGTTGATGTGCCGCAGCCGCTCGAGATCGATCACCACCCGGGGCGGTCCGGCGCGGTCCTGACGTGCGGCGGTCATCCCAGACACTCGCTGCCAACGCGGGGCGTTTCTCGGGCACGGGCGGTGCGTGCCCGGCGGGAATCGTAGCCGATTTCGAGGCGGGCCCGGGGCGGGTCGGGCCGCAGGGCTCGGCCCTTTCTGGCGGCCGGGCTTCATGCCATATTGCTGCGGCCCCGCAGCCAGGAAAGGCAGCCCATGAAGATCCACGAGTTTCAGGCCAAGGAGCTGCTCCGCGCGGCCGGCGTGCCGGTGCTCGCCGGCCGCGTGGCCACGACGGCGAGCGAGGCCGCCGCCGCGTTCACCGCCCTCGGCACCCCGGTGTGCGCCGTCAAGGCCCAGATCCACGCCGGCGGCCGCGGCAAGGGGAAGGTCAAGGGCTCCGAGCAGCGCGGCGTGGAGCTCGCCAAGAGCGCCGCCGACGCCGAGCGGATCGCCGCGGGGCTCCTCGGACAGACGCTCGTCACGATCCAGACCGGGCCGGAGGGGCAGGTGGTGCGCCGGGTGTTCGTGGAAAGCGGCTGTGGAATAGACCGGGAACTCTACTGCGCCGTCCTCGTCGACCGTCGCGTGGGTTCTCCGGTGCTCATCGCCAGCACCGCCGGCGGCATGGACATCGAGGAGGTGGCGGCCAAGACGCCCGAGCTCATTCTTTCAGAGCCCTTCGATCCCGACCGCGGCCTGGCCGGCTACCAGGCCCGCCTCCTGGCCTCCAAACTGAAACTGCCCACGCCGAGCTGGCGGCACGCCGAAACCTTCTTTCGCACACTGTGCCGGGCGTTCGTCGACCTCGACGCGTCGCTCGTCGAGATCAACCCGCTCGTGCTCACGAAGGAGGGCACGCTCGTGGCCCTCGACGCCAAGATGACGTTCGACGACAACGCCCTCTTCCGCCACAAGGAGCTCGCCGCCCTCCGCGACGAGGCCGAGGAGGAGCCCGCGGAGACGCGGGCCGCCGCGGCCGGACTCTCGTACGTCAAGCTCAACGGCACGATCGGCTGCCTCGTCAACGGCGCCGGCCTCGCCATGAGCACGATGGACCTCGTCAAGTATCACGGCGGCGAGCCGGCGAACTTTCTCGACGTGGGCGGCGGGGCCGACGTGAAGCAGGTGACCGAGGCCTTCCGGATCATCCTCTCCGACAAGCACGTGAAGGCGATCCTCGTGCACATCTTCGGCGGGATCATGCGCTGCACGACGATCGCCACCGCGCTCGTCGAGGCCTCGAAGACCGTCGGCTTCACCGTGCCGCTCGTGGTGCGGCTCGAGGGCACCGAGGTCGAGGAAGGAAAGAAAATCCTGGCCGCGAGCGGCGCCGCCATCATCACCGCCGACGGTCTCACCGACGCCGCCCAGAAAGTCGTCGCCGCCGCCAAGGCCTGTCACACGCCCGGAACTTCCCCATGAGCATCCTTGTCAACCGCGACACCCGCGTCATCTGTCAGGGCATCACCGGCAAGGTCGGCGAGTTCCACACCCGCGGCTGCCTCGACTACGGCACGCGGATGGTGGGGGGCGTGACGCCGGGGAAGGGGGGCGAGAAGGTCGCCGGCCTCCCCGTGTTCGACACCGTGGCCGAGGCCCGCGCCGCCACGGGGGCCAACGCCACGATGATCTTCGTGCCCCCGGCCTTCGCGGCCGACGCGATCCTCGAGGCCGTTGGTTCGGGCATCGAACTCGTGATCGCGATCACGGAAGGCATCCCCGTCCTCGACATGGCCCGCGTCATGCCCGTCGTGAAGGCCTCACAGAGCCGGCTCATCGGCCCCAACTGCCCGGGCGTGATCACGCCGGGAGAGTGCAAGATCGGGATCATGCCCGGCTACATCCACACGCCCGGCCACGTGGGTGTGATGAGCCGCTCGGGCACGCTCACCTACGAGGCCGTCTGGCAGCTCACGCAGCTCGGCCACGGCCAGAGCACCTGCGTGGGCCTGGGCGGCGACCCGCTCGTGGGCTCCTCGTTCATCGACATTCTCGAGCTTTTTCAGAACGATCCCGACACGCACGCGATCCTGATGATGGGCGAGATCGGGGGCAGCGCCGAGGAGGAGGCGGCGGCTTTCGTGAAGGCGCACGTCACGAAGCCGGTGGCGGCGTTCATCGCCGGCCGCACCGCGCCCCCGGGCAAGCGGATGGGCCACGCGGGGGCCATCATCTCCGGAGGCAAGGGCACGGCCGAGGCCAAGCTCGCGGCCCTGCGCGACGCGGGGATCGAGGTGGCCGAGAGCCCGGCCGACATGGGCGCGTCGCTCGTGCGGGCCATGGGCGGAAAAAGGTGACAGCCACCATTTGCCGGTCGCCACAGGCGACACGGCCCCGGCCACAGGCCGGGGTCTGCAGACAAATGGTGACTGTCACCTTTTTCCTCCCTCGAGCGTTCGCCGACCCACCTCGCCTCCCTGTGGTATCTGTGGGATCGCCACTAGAATGCACCCATGCACATCGACCTCTTCATCCCCTGCTTCGTCGACCAGATGACGCCGCAGGTGGGCCTGGCGGTGGCGACGGTGCTCGAGCGGCTGGGGCACACCTGCGAGTTTCGCCCGGCCCAGACCTGCTGCGGCCAGCCGAGCTTCAACGCCGGCTACTGGGACGAGGCCCGGGAGGTGGCTCGCCGGGCCCTCGACGTGTTCGCCGGGGCCGAGGCGGTGGTCGGCCCGAGCGGATCGTGCGTGGCGATGATGCGGGTTTTTTATCCGCAGCTCTTCGCGGGCACGCCCGAGGAAACCAGGGCCCTCGACCTCGCGGCCCGGACGTTCGAGTTCGGCGAGTTCCTCGTGGACAAACTCGGCGTCACCGACGTGGGCGCCGAATTTCCGCACCGCGTGACCTACCACGACGGCTGCCACGGCCTGCGCGAACTGCGGATCAAGACTGCACCACGGGAGCTCCTCCGCCATGTCCGCGATCTCGAACTCGTGGAGTGCGACGAGCCGGAAAGCTGCTGCGGCTTCGGGGGACTCTTCAGCGTGAAGTTTCCGATGATCTCGACGGCCATGGCGGAGGTGAAGGGCGGATCGCTCGCCCGCACCGGCTGCGACTACATCGTGTCGAGCGATCCCTCGTGCCAGCTGCAGCTCGACGGCTGGCTCGCACGCAATACGCCCGCCGGCGGCCCCCGCCCGCGCACGATCCACCTCGCCGAGGTGCTGGCGACGGCCGGCCTGTAGCCGCAGAGTGGTACTCTGCGGTCGCGCTGCCGTGTGCAGACTGCCAGTCTGCACCTACGGAGAGGCGGGTGTGTGGCCGGGGGACGGCTCCTCGCGACCCTTGAGCGGCTTCGTGACGTGCAGCTTCACGTGCTGCCTGGCCGCGAGCCCGGCCTTGTCGGTCGCCATCACGGTGAACTCGTAGAGCCGGCGATGCTCGCGGTCGGGGGGGCTCTTGAGCGTCACGGTGCCCTTCGCCGGGTCGACGAGCACGAGCGCCGCGTCGTCGGCGAGCCCCGGCTCGAGCGAGAAGGTGATCCCGTCGCCGGCGTCGACGTCGGTCGCCGTCGCCTCGTAGACGACCGTCTCGACCGGGGCGTGGTCGGTGACGTAGGCCGTGTCCTTGCTCGTGATCACCGGCGCCTGCACGGTCGTGAGCGGCAGCCAGTGGCCGAGGCGGTAGTGCTCGAGCAGCCCGACGTCGCGTCGGCCGTTGCCATTGGTGTCGCGGGCGGACAGCTCGGCCGTGAAGCGGCCGTCGCCGTCGGTGTCGACGAACGCCTCCCCCTCGTCGCGGGCGAGGTTGCCGTTGGCGTCGAGGAAGGGCTCGCTCCAGGCGGGCCGAGCCGCCGGCCCGCCGGCCGACGCCGCCCCCGGCTCGCCGTGGAGCACGACCTCCCGCGCCTCGCGGTCGAGCCCCAGGCACCGGGAAAACACGCCCAGCAGCGGCCCGCCCATGTCGAACACGAGGCGGCTGCCGTCGAGCCGATACGCCGGGGGCAGCGGGGCGAACGACGCCGCCAGCAACAGCGCGCCGGCCGCCAGCAGCCCCGCCAGCCCGCCCACGATCACGCCGCCGACCTTGTCGACGACCGGGGGCAGCCGCGCCGCCCCCGCCGGCACGGCGCCGATCGCCAGACCCAGGCCGACGGCGGCCACCGCGAGCACGCCCAGGAACGCCGCGGGCGTCGCGAATGCCCGCGGCACCTCGGCGAGCTCGAGCCAGGCGGCCACCGGGCCGGTGAGGCCGAGGGCGGCGAGCGTCGCGGCCAGGGCGTGCAGGCCGGCGAGCGTCGCCAGGAAGAGGCCGTGGCGAAAACCGTAGAAGGCGAGCCCCACGGCCAGCGCGAGCACGAGCGGCGCGCCGAACGGCTGCACGAGGCCGGCGGCGACGAGGGGCGGAACCGCGACGGGCGAAACGTGGGCGAGCGCGCCGTGCATGGGTCAGGCCTTCGTCACGCGGACGACCTCGTTGACGCTCGTGACGCCGGCGATCACCTTCTGCAGCCCCGCCTGCTGCAGCGTCCGCAGGCCGGCCTTCCTGGCCGCGGCACGGATCGCCTCGATCGACGGCCGGCCCACGATCAGCTGCTGGATCGCCTTGTCGAACACCATCAGCTCGTGGACGCCCGTCCGGCCCCGGTAGCCGGTGCCGTTGCAGGCCGGGCAGCCCTTCTCCTTGTAGAAGACGTCGACCTTGTCGGCGGGGATCCCCGCCG
>RGVT01000112.1 GCA_010027105.1 Planctomycetia bacterium | reverse complement strand
CGCGATGTCGACGCCGGCGAACGAGTCGGGCTTCAGTTCCTCGACGGGGAGCGAGCGGCCCGCGATCTCGAACGGCCTGCCGGCCGAGCGGGCCGAGGCGAGCAGCTTGATCCGCCGCGCCGGGAACCGCCGCTCCAGCAGCATCGTGACGATGATCCGGCCCACGGCGCCGGTGGCGCCGACGACTGCCAGCGTGTCGATCATGCGAGTCCTTCGGAAGGGTCGGGGGAGCGGGTCGAGACCGTGGAGACCATCGCGCGAAACGTCCCTGGCGAGACGAACGCCAGGTTGGCCGTGAGCATCGCCAGGCCGAACTCCATCATGCCCATCGCCAGGCCGATTCCCAAGTGGACCGGGGCCGCCATCGCCAGAATCAGCGGCCGCGTCAGCCGGGGCCAGACGAGGGCCGCGTAGCCCACCTCCCAGAACAGCGTGGCGAGCGTCAGGGCATTCACGACGAGGGGGTGGCGGGCCAAGCCGGTGAGGTCGAGCGTGCGGTACTGCACGTTGGCGATCGCCCCCCAGAGGGCCGTGCCCTCCCACCAGCTCGCGCCCAGGAGCTTGCCGCAGCCGGAGAAGAGGTAGACCACGCACAGGTGCACCTGCAGGAGCCGCAGGGCGACGTTCGCCCGCACGCCGGGCCGCGGGTCGCCCCACCCGAGGAGCGCGTCGAGCGAGAGCACGGCCCCGGACGGGCCGACCACCAGCGGCACGAGCAGCATGCCGAGCGTGTCGTCGAGGCCGAAGGTGGTGAGCGGCGTGCGGTTGGCGGCACTCACGAGCCCGAGGAGCGAGACGAGGGCCGCCACCGGCGTGAGCAGGCCGAGGGCGAGGCAGACGGCGGCGCCGAGCGTCACCAGCGCGAGCAGCCGGGCCGCGGTGGGCGTGCCCGCCCAAAAATACCAGCTCCACTGCCACGGCTGGTCGTTCATCCGCCACACGTCCTCGGGCCGCAGCCAGGCGTCGGCGGCGAAGAACGCCGGTGCGTCGAGCAGCCAGACCACGGCCGACCAGGCGAGGAGCACGCCCGTGCAGATTCTGACCATGGCCAGCGGCAGGGGGTCGGCCGGCGCGAACCAGAAGGCGTTCCATCCGGCGAGCCATTCGGCGAGCCAGCCGCGCGGCACGGGGGCGGGCACGGAGGACGCCGACGCGGTCATGGCCCCCTGCCCTCGCCGGCGCGGGCGAACGTGCCCAGCGGCGTGACGATGTCGGCCATCGTGGCCGCGCCGTCGGGGCCGGCCGCCCGCGCTCCCCCGCCCTGCTCCACGGCGACCACCTCCTCGGGCGTCGGCAGGTAATGCTCGACGAGAGACAGTTCCACTCTCACCCCCCCGTGCCGTTCGAGCAGTTGCCCGGCGACACCCTTCACCAGCGGCAGCCAGTCGGCGCGGGCGGCGCGGCGCACGTCGGCCGGCGCGTCGACGGGCGGCACGAGGGGCGCGATCTTCTCGGCGATCATGAACCGGCGGTGGTAGAGAAGACGGGGCCGGTCGGCCGCAGGATCGGGCAGGCTTCCCGAGATGCGGGATCCGTCGGCCCGCTCGGCCGTCCAGCGGATCGAGTGGCCCGGGCCCGGATCGGGCGCGAAAAAGCGGTATCCGTGGCCGAGGTAGACGAGGCCCACGAGGGGCCGGAGGGGCTGCAGCAGCCTGGCGGCGAGTTCGCTCGCCGGGGGTGGCCCGGCCAGCGGAGGCAGGATCACCGCGGCGAGATAGGCCGCGAGCGGCACGGAGGCCGCGAACCTCGCAACGGGCGTCCACGGAAGCGGGGCGGCGGTCGTCATGATCACTCCGCCCTCCACTCTACCAGCGCGCACAAAAACTCCCGCGCGGCTCGCGCCGCGCGGGAGTCGTGAGGCCCCGGTCCTGGGCGTCCGCGGCCCCGTGCGTCAGCGGAGCGCCGCCGTCGCGTCGACGGCGGCCGTCCTGCCGGCCGCCGGATCGAGCGAGAGTTCGACGGCGGAGCCGGCGGCCAGGTCGATCGTCTTCGCGGCGGAGTGCTCACGGCCGTCGACCGAGCGGGTCACCCGCACCTCGTAGTTCTTCCACGTCTGGCCGTCGCGCAGGCTCGTGGTTTCGAAGAGCCTGGTCTCGCCCTGCGACGACGTCTCGTTGCCGGCGAGGAACACCTTGGCGTCGGCCGGCACATGAAGCGTCAGACTGGTCTTCGGGGCCGCCTTGACCGCCTGGGCGGTGGGCGCCACGGCACCGAATTCGACCGTCTTTCGCACGCCGGCGGAGAGCGACACCACCCTGGTCTCCTCGTGCTCGGCGCCGTCCCGGTCGACCACCATCCGAACCACGTATTCGTAGTCCTTGCCCGCCTCGAGACCGCGCGACACGTAGCGCCGCAGGCTGCCCGTGGCCGATGTCTTCGTGCCGTTGACGAACACCTGCGCCTCGGCCGGCAGCGTCACCACCAGCAGGGCCGCGTCGGCGGGAATCGCCGTCGAATCGGTCTTGGCCGGCTGCGGTGTCGCGATCGCCTCGCCGCCCGAGGCCGGAGCGGGATCGATCACGCGATACGATTCCACCGGCATGCTGCTCGACATACCCGACAGCGCCGAATAACCGCCGTACGCTGCGGACGAATAGCCCCCGTAGGAGCCATACGAGCCGCCCGACGAACCACCCGACGAACCGCCGGAGCTGCCGCCCGACGAACCGCCGGACGAGCCGCCCGAAGAGCCGTGGCTGGAATGACGGTAGGCGCGCATCGCGCGCCGCTGCGCGTGGTGGGAACCGGCGCTCCCGGAGGAACCATAGGAACCGTAGCTGCCGCCGGACGAGCCGGCGGCCACGTAGCCACCGGAGCTGCCCCCCGACGAGCCGCCCGAACTGCCACCTGAAGACCCGCCCGAACTGCCGCCGGACGAGCCACCCGAACTGCCGCCCGCCGAGCCTGAGGAGGCCCGGTAGCGATGGTTCCAGCCCGCATCTGCATCGCAGGCCGCGGCCACGACAGCCGACACGGTGATGATTCCCACGATCCCCGACCAGCGACGCTGCGACATCTGAGTCATGCTCCCGAATGGTGGTGCTCTGTGCGGCGGCAGGTCGTGACCCGAACACGGTTTCGGAGACACCGCAGCGCCCGCGGTGGGCAAGAATAATTGTCAGATTGGGTAAATCAAGAAGCACAGGGTAATTACGCAGTTTCTGCGGGCTGCTGTTCAGCGGGACCAGAAACCCTGGAAAACCGGTTTTTCCGCCGCTTTACCGGGGCGATCCGTCCACGGAGACGGCGTCGACCTCCAGCCGGCCGGTGCCCCCGAGCATGCCGATTTGCAGGATCGCCTCGCGGGCCCAGGTGGGCACGGGCACCGTCCCGACGGCCTCGCGCCAGGGGAACGTGCCCTGCCACGGACCGCCGGCCAGCGACCGGGCCGAGCGGCTCCGCTCGGCGTCGAAAAATTTCACGGCGATCGCCGGCGCCTCGTCCGGCACGAGCCCCGGCCGGAGCGATTCAGCGCGTACCCGGGCCCTGACGGTAAGCCTGGCCACCTCGCGGCCGTCGACCGGAAAACCCTGAAACACGTGCGCAGGTCGGCCCGGTTCGGCATTCTCCAGGCGCAGATAACGCCGCCCCTCGCACGCATCCCCCGCCTCCACGAGCTCCATCTGCCGCGGGTAGTACCACGCCGTCGGCACGCTCGACTCCTGCAGCAGCGACTCGAAGCCGCCATTCTCGAGCGCCGGCCGCGAGCCGTCCGGTTGGATGCGTCTCCCCTGCTCCGCCGCGCCCGTCATCGGCACGAACAGGCTCGGCACGAGCGCCTCGCGCTCGAGCTTGCCGCCGCGCTTCGTAAGTAGCACGAGCGTCTGGTCGTAGCGCTCGCCCACCGGGATGACCATCCGGCCTCCCTCGGCGAGCTGCTCGACGAGCGGCCGCGGCACGTCTTCCGGAGAACACGTGACGATGATCTTGTCGAACGGGGCGTGCTCCGGCCAGCCGCGGAACCCGTCGCCGATCTTCGTGACCACATTCTTGTAGCCGAGCCGGGCGAGCGTCTTCGCCGCCTTCTCGCCGAGCTTCTCGTTGATCTCGATCGAGTAGACGGTGGCCACGAGCGGGCTGAGCACGGCGGCCTGGTAGCCGCTGCCGGTGCCGATCTCGAGCACCTTGTCGGTCGGCCTGGGCTCGAGCTTCTCCGTCATGTAGGCGACGACGAACGGCCCCGAGATCGTCTGCGCCTCGCCGATCGGGAGTGACATGTCGAAATAGGCGAGATTCCGCTGCGGCCCCGGCACGAACTCGTGCCGGGGCGTGGCCCGCATGGCCGCGAGCACCCGCTCGTCCGTCACGCCGCCGGCCGCGATGTCGTCGCGCACCATCCGCTCGCGGGCCGCCTCGAAGGGATCGGGTTTGTGGCGAGGAATGCCGGGCTGCTGCGCCGCGGCCGGACCGGCCACGAGGGCCGCCGTGAGCACGAGGCAGCAGCGGCCCGCGAGATGCATGGCGTCACTTCCCCGGGGGCAGGATCTTCACGAGTTCGATCTCGAAGATCAGGACCTCGTTGGGCTCGATCACCGGCGGCGAGCCCTCCGCGCCGTAGCCCAGCTCGGGCGGCACGTAGAGCCGCCACTTCGAGCCCACGGTCATGAGCGGCAGCGCCTCCTGCCAGCCTGGCACGACGCCGCGCAGTGGAAACGTGGCCGGCTCGCCGGCCGGATCGGTGGCGTCGAATTCGCTGCCGTCGAGATGCGTGCCGCGGTAGTGCGTGGAGACGGTGTCGTCAGGGGCAGGCTTCGGCCCCGATCCCGTCTTCAGGACCTCGTATTGCAGCCCACTGGGCAGCGCCTTCACGCCGGGCTTCGCGCTATTCGACTTCATGAACTCCGCGGCCTTCCCCTTGTTCGCCTTCGCAGCCTCGGCCATCCGGGCGGCGAACTCGCGTTCCTGGTCCCGCATCCGGGCCTCGAACCGCTCGAGCGCCGCGGCGATCGTCTTCTCCTCGAGCCGGGGCTTTACGCCGAGCACGGCGTCGGCGAGCCCACGGGCGAGAGCCGCCTCGTCGAGCGGAGCCTTCTGGCCGCGGAAGTCGGCCGCGATCCGCCCGCCGATCCGCAGGCCGAGGGCGTAGCCGAGCTGGGCCTCGGGCGTGTCGAGCTTGGGGGCTTCGTCGGCCCGCGCGTCTGCCGGTGGCGCGATTGTCTCGGCAGGCTGGGCTGCGCAGAGATCACGGCCGCCGGCCACCAGCCCGAGGCCTATCAATGCCGGGATCAACACCCTGCGCACACACATGACGGCGGCCTCTCTTTCTTCCGACCCGACGTAGAAGACAACAGTCCGATTCTACCGACTGTCGGTCGTATCGGGGCAGTTCGTGGGGCCCGGAGGTCCTGATCGGCCTCAGCCGGCGGAGGCCGACTCAACTGGATGCCGAGGCCAGCGGTGAATGCCGACAGGCTGAAGCCTGTCCTACGATTTGCCGAGCTTGCCCTTCGTGAGCTCGAGGAAGGCCGTTTCGAGGTTCACCTCCGACTCTCGCATCGAGATCAGCTTCTGGCCGTCGGCGACGAGGCGGGCGGCGAGCGGGGAGGCGTCGGGCACGCCCTCCGCGAGTGTCACGAGCACCTCGCCGTCGCGGACCGCCACGGCGGCGGCCTCGGGAGATTTCTCGAGGAGCCGCGCGGCGGCCTCCGGCGGGCCCGCCACCGCGAAGCGAAACACCGGGCGGCCCCGCACCTGCGCGAGCAGGTCCTGCACGTCGCCGCAGGCGAGCAGCCGGCCGTATTCGATGATCCCCACGCGGTTGCAGATGTCGGCGAGCTCCGGAAGGATGTGGCTCGACACGAGGATCGTCTTGCCGAGCCCCTGCAGCCGCTTGAGCAGCCCGCGCATCTCGATCCGGGCCCGCGGGTCGAGGCCGCTGGCCGGCTCGTCGAGCAGGAGCACCTGCGGATCGTGGAGCAAGACGCGGGCGAGGCCGAGCCGCTGTGTCATGCCGCGCGAGAGGCTCGTCACCAGTTCGTCGCGCTTCACCGTCAGATCGACGAGTTCGAGGGACCGCTCGGCGACCTTGCGCCGCTCGGGCCCGTGGATCCGGTAGGCCGCGGCGAAGAACTCCAGATACTCGATCACCCGCATGTCGTCGTACACGCCGAAGATGTCGGGCATGTAGCCGATCGCGCGGCGGATCTCGCGCGGGTGCGTGTAGATCGAATGGCCGCACACATACGCCTCGCCCCACGTCGGCGCAAGGAGCGTGGAGAGGATGCGGATCGTCGTCGTCTTGCCCGCACCGTTGGGGCCGATGAAACCAAACAGGTCGCCCTGCTCGAGCTTGAGATCGAGCGATTCGAGCGCGAAAAAGTCGCCATATTTTTTCGTGAGGTCGACCGTTTCGATCATGGTTGCCGGGGCTCCAACGGGAGGACGAATCGCCAGATCGCGGTCTGGGAGGTGGGCGGTGGTATCGCGGAGGTCGCACCGGCGGCCCGCAGCCGCCAGGCCGCGCCGGCGGGCCCGCGGCCCACGAGGACGGCGCGGCCCGTGTCGAGCACGGGGGAGAGGTCGAGCCGACCGAGGCGGCCCGCCTCGAGCGACGTGTAGGAACTGCCGCCGGCGGCGCGGTGGAAGCCGGCCACCTCGAGGATGCGGTCGACGTCGGTGGAGGCGGTGTCCCAGCGCTCGGCGACGTCGCGTTCTTTGGCAGCCGCCCGCCGCGTGACCGCTCCGGCCAGCGACCGCGGGCCGCGGCCCGCCGCCGGCTCGAACCGGCCTCCAGGCGCCAGCCGACCGACGTCGTACAGCCAGCCGGCGTGCACGAGCACGCAGCCCTCGAGCGCGAAGGGCAGTCGGCTCTCGATCGAGCCTCGCAGCGCGGCCTGCGCGTCGCGGTCGAGCGCGGCCACGACCGGCGGGGCGGCCGATTCGCCGGCGAGACTCGCCGTCCAGTCGGCCTCGAAGAGTCGGCTGGAGTCGGAGGCGACGGAGGCGCCGGCGAGGGCCGCGAGGCCGCCCTGGTAGAAGTAGTCGGCGCCGCCGAGCGCGGGATGCGGCGCGGCCGCGTCGGTGGCGCCGACTACGTCGGGCGCAGTGTCGCCGAGCGCCGATGACGGTTCGGCGGCGACGTCGAGCACGGCGTTGGTCGGCGACCAGGTGCCGCTCCACGAACGACCACGGACGAATCCGCCGACCGCGTCCACGTCGACGATCCCCGCCGCGGTGCTCCGCCACTCGGCCCCCTTCCAGCGTCGGCCCGCGCCGAACGCCAGCCCGCTGAACGCGGCGACCACGAGCGGGAGCGTCAGCCACGCCAGTGCCGCTCGGCCGCCCCCGCGCGAGGTGAGCCACCAGTCGAGCGGATAGAGACACGCCACATAGAGCAGCCCGAGCCCCGCGAGCAGTTCGAAGGGCAGCGGCGCGACGCCGGGGAACTGGTCGATGGCGGTCCGCAACTGTCCGGCGAGATCGAGCGTGCCGCGGGCGGTCTCCCCCGCCCGGCCCCCCTCGGCAGCGGCGACGCGGCCGCCAAGCAGTTCGACGACCAGCGTGTCGGTGCCGGGCCAGGACCGGAACGCCGGGCGGTCGATGTCGAGCCCGAGCCAGGTGATCGTGCCGAACCCGTGGACGCTGCGCACGACGAGCGGAAGGTCGGCGGCCGCCCGCCCCTCGAATGCCAGCACGGCGCCGTCGAGCCGGGCGGCGTCAGCGAGCAGCGGCACCTCGAGCCCGGCGAGCAGCGGCTTGTCGAGGGGCCGCGCCGCCCGGGCGAACGTCTCGAGCGCCGCCGACCTGCGCAGCGGCACCATCCGCGCGACGCCGCCGGGCCGCCCGGTGGGGCCGGGCAGCCAGGCCGCGGCGGGCGATCCAGGCGCCGCGGCCCGCGGAGCCGATTCACCCGCGATGAACACCAGCCGGCCGCCCCCCCGCACCCAGCCGTCGATCGCGGAGAGCAC
>RGVT01000111.1 GCA_010027105.1 Planctomycetia bacterium | reverse complement strand
CGGAGTTCGCGAAGAACACGCCCCATCCCGTGATCTGCCTGATGGACGAGCAGCAGGGGGTGGTGGAGAAGGGGGGCACGATGCAGCTCGGGGCCCAGCCCTGCGTGCTCGGCGAGGGCACGAGGGCGGCCGCCGCCTACGGCACCACGCACATCTCGGAGCGGCACCGCCACCGCTACGAGTTCAACCCGAAGTATCGCCGCCAGCTCGAGCAGGCCGGCCTCGTGATCGCCGGCACGAGCCCCGACGGCTCGCTCGTCGAAATCGTCGAACTGGCCGACCACCCCTGGTTCGTGGCGGTGCAGTTCCACCCGGAGTTCAAGAGCAAGCCCACGGCGGCCCATCCGCTGTTCGCCGGCCTGGTGGCGGCCGCGGTGGAGCGGCACGCCGGCAGCGCGTGGGTCACGGAGGCGTAGGATTCCCCGTCCTGGAGCACCCCCGCGATGACCACTCCCGACGCCCCGAACGACGCCGCCGACGCCGCCTCCCGGATGGAGTCTGAGGGGGACGCGGCCGCGCCGCAGGCCCCGCCGGCCACGTTCGAGTTCCTCATCCACACGCTCTTCACCCAGGCCCTGATGGCCCTGGGGCGGATCCCCAACCCGATCACGAATCAGACGCACACGAACCGGGCCACGGCCAAGCACTTCATCGACACGCTCGTGATGCTCGAAGAGAAGACGGCCGGCAACCTCACGACCGACGAGCGCCGCCAGCTGGAGGAGATCCAGCACCAGCTGCGCATGATGTACCTCGGCCAATCATGACGGCACGACTCCTCGACGGCCGCGCGCTGGCTCGCGCGATCGAAAACTCGCTCCGCGACGAGGCGGCCACGTTCACCGGGATGTTCCACCGCCGGCCGCGGCTGGTGGTCGTGCTCGTGGGCGACCTCGCCGCGAGCGCCAGCTACGTGAAGGGCAAGCAGCAGGCCGCCGAACGGGTGGGGGTCGATTCCGAGGTGATCCGCGTGGCGGCCGCCGCCACCACCGACTCCCTCGTGACGCTCGTGCGGGCGATCGCCGCCGGCTCCCACGGGCCGGCCGACGGCATCCTCGTGCAGCTGCCGCTGCCGGAGCACGTCGACGCCGTCGCCGTGCTCGACGCCGTGCCCCCGGAGCGCGACGTCGACGGCTTCCATCCCGAGAACGCCGGCCTGCTCTCGCAGGGCCGGCCGCGGTTCATCCCCTGCACCGCCGCCGGCGTCCAGCGGATGCTCCTCGACGCGGGCATCGAGACGGCCGGTCGGCACGCCGTGATCGTGGGCCGCAGCGACATCGTCGGCAAGCCGCTCGCGCTCCTGCTCGCGGCCAAGGGCAGGGGGGGCGACGCCACCGTGACGCTCTGCCACAGCCGCTCGGAAGATCTCGCCGACCACTGCCGCCGGGCCGACATCCTGGTGGCGGCGGTCGGCCGGCCGCGGCTCGTCACGGCCGACATGGTGAAGCCCGGGGCCGCCGTGATCGACGTCGGGATCAACCGGATCGACGAGGCGGGCGGGAGCAGGCTCGTGGGTGACGTCGACTTCGACGCGGTGAAGGAGGTGGCCGAATGGATCTCGCCCGTGCCGGGGGGCGTGGGCCCGCTGACCGTGGCGATGCTCCTGGCCAACACCCTCCTGGCCGCGGAACTCCGCTCGTAGTCGTCCGGGGCTCCGTTGCCGCGGCCGCCCGGAGGGCCGGCGGACCTCTCCCCGCGTTCATTTCCCGGGGCGGGCCCCGCACTACTCTCCCCGCCCTCACGGGAGCGTTCACCGCACGGGTTTGCGCAGATTCGCGCGACGCGGTCAGCCTGCCCGGACGGTCGTGAACGGCCGGGGGCTGACGCCGCCCGCCGCCGCGGCCGATCCCTACCAGAACACACCGCGCCGCGGACCGTTCCCGCATGCAGTATTTTCTTCGTGCCCTCCGCGACGCCGCCAGGCGGTGGCCGCTGCTCGCCGCCGCGTTCCTCTGCTCCGCGGGCGTGGCGGGCCTGTGGGGCGCCAACATCGCCGCCCTGTTCCCGATCATCGAGGTCACGCTCAACGGCGACTCGCTCCAGTCGTGGAACGCCCGCCGCCGCACCGACGCCGAGGCCCGCGTCGCCGCCGGCCGCCGCGAACGGGCCGACCTCGAGGCGCAGCTCGCCACGGGCGCACTGGCCGCCGACGCCGCCGCCGCGGCCCGCACCCGGATCGACGCCCTGGCCCTCAGGATCCGCGGCGACGAGGCGGTGGCCTTCACGGCCGGGAAGCTCGCCCCCTGGCTCGACCGCTGGCTCCCCACCGACCCGTTCACGACCGTGCTCTGGGTGGTGACGTTCGTCGTCGTGAGCACGTTTCTCAAGCACGCCTTCCTGCTGGCCAACACGCTGATCGTCTCGTGGGTGGCGATGAACATCTCCCGCGACCTCCGGCTGCGGGTGTTCGACAAGGCGCTCTCGCTCGACCGGGCGCAGTTCATGCACAGCGGCTCGGCCGGCTTCATGGCCCAGGTGACGAGCACCTCCGACATGCTCGCCGGCGGCATCACCAGCGTGTTCGGCGGGGCCGTCACCGAGCCGCTCAAGATCACGGCCTGCCTGGCCGGCGCGTTCTGCATCTCCTGGCAGCTCACGCTGGCCTGCCTGACGATGGCCCCGCTGGTCGGGTTCCTGATGGTCTGGCTCAACCGCCGGATCCGCGGCGTGTCGCAGGGGATCCTGGCCCGCTCGCTCGGCTTCCACCACGTGCTGCTCGAGGCGCTCAACAACGTGCTCACGGTGCAGGCCTACACGATGGAAGACTTCGAGCGGCGCCGGTTCCGCGACTGCACCCGTGACATGATGAAGACGGGCATGTGGCACTCCTTCTACTACGCCCTCGCCAACCCGATCACCGAGATCCTCGGGATCGGAATGGTGGCCACGTCGATCGCCGTCGGGGCCTGGCTGGTGATCAACCAGGAGACGCAGATCTTCGGCGTCACGATGACGGAGCGGCCGATGACGGTGCCCGGGATCATGGTGTTCTTCGGGATGCTGATCGGCGCCAGCGACCCCGTCCGCAAGCTCTCCGGCGTGTTCACCGGCGTGAACGTGGGGATCGTGGGGGCGCAGTCGCTCTACCCCCTGCTCGACACCCCCTCGAAGCTCCGCGAGCCGGCCGAGCCCCGCAGCGTGCCCGCTCCGCACCGCGAGATCCGTCTCGACAGGGTGTCGTTCAGCTACGACGGCATCGACACCGTGCTCGAGGACGTGAACCTCTCGATCCCGTTCGGCGAGCGGGTGGCGATCGTCGGCCCCAACGGGGGCGGCAAGAGCACGCTGGTGAACCTCGTCTGCCGGTTCTACGATCCGACCGCCGGCCGCGTGCTCCTCGACGGCGTGCCGCTCACCGACATGGCGCTGCACGACCTCCGCCGCAGGATCGCCCTGGTGACCCAGCAGACGGAGCTGTTCAACGAGTCGATTCTCTACAACATCCGCTACGGGCGCTGGGATGCGACCGAGGAGGAGATCGTGGAGGCGGCGAAGAAGGCCCACGCCCACGAATTCATCTCCGAGTTTCCCGACGGCTACCGCACGATGGTGGGCCCCAACGGCTTCCGGCTCTCCGGCGGCCAGCGGCAGCGGATCGCGCTGGCCCGGGCCTTCCTCCGGAACGCCGAGATCCTGGTGCTCGACGAGGCCACGAGCCAGATCGACGTGGAGAGCGAGCGGCTCATCCACGAGGCCCTTGCCCGCTACGTGGAAAACCGTACCGTGATCATGATCACGCACCGGGCGAGCACGCTGGCGCTCGCCGACGCGATCGTGAAGGTCGAACACGGAGTCGTCACCAAGCAGCCCGCCGCCCAGGCGCAGGCCGCGTGACACAGGCTGTGGCGGAGTCTGTCACCTGCGTGTGCGGCTACAGCGGGCCGGCCATCGCCCCGGCCGGCCGGGCCGTGTGCCCGATCTGCCACACCCCGGCCGCGGCCGCCCCGGCCCCGCGCATCCTGCGCATCCCCTGCCCGCGCGGCCACGTGCTCAAGGCGGGCGAGCACCTGCTCGGCCAGCAGGTGGTGTGCCCGGACTGCAACGAGATGTTCCTGCTCCGCGAGGACGACAGCCTCGAGCGGCGCCAGGAGCTCAAACGCCTCCGCCAGGCGGAGGAGGAGCGGATCGCGAAGCTCTGGCTCGCGCGGGCGATCTGGGCGGCGGCCTTCATCGTGGCCTCGCTCGTGGGGATGATCGCGTTCAGCTTCGCTTACCGCGCCCCCCCGCCGCGCCCGCCAGTCGAGCCGCCCAGCGATCCGGCTCCCGCGGCTCGAACCGAGTGATCTCGAAGCTGTCGCGGACCACCGCCCGCACGCTCCGCAGGTCGATCGAGCCGTCGCGGGCCAGCAGCTGCACGAGCAGGTTGCCGATCGCCGTGGCCTCGACCGGTCCCGCGAGCACCGGGCGATCGGTCGCGTCGGCGATCATCTGGCACAGCAAGGCGTTCTTGACGCCGCCGCCGACCACGTGAATCCGCGACACCCGGCGGCCGAGGAGTTGATCGAGTTCCTCGAGCGTGGAGCGCACGGCCGCCGCGACGCTCTCGAGCGCCGTCCGGACCACGGCCGCCGTCGACTCCGGCACCGGCTCGCCCGACTCGCGGGCGAGTTTCCGGATCGCGTCGGGCATGTCGGGGGGCGCGACGAGGGACGGATGGTTGGGGTCGATGAGCGTGCCGAGCGGCGGCGCCTCCGCGGCCAGGGCCGTGAGCTGCTCCCAGGCCCACTCCTTTCCCGCCCGCTGCCAGCTCGCCCGGCACTGCTGCACCAGCCACAGGCCGCAGACGTTCTTGAGCAAGCGCGTGGTGCCACCGATCCCGCCTTCGTTGGTGAAGTTGCGGGCCAGGCAGTCGGGGGTCACGAGCGGCCTGTCGATCTCCGCGCCCACGAGGGCCCAGGTCCCGAGGCTCACGTAGCACCAGTCGGGCCGCTGGCTCGGCGGCTCGGCGGCCGGGACGGCGGCCACGGCGCTGGCCGTGTCGTGCGTGCCGGGCACGATCACCGACACGCCCGCGAGCCCCGTCTCGGCGGCCACGTCGGCCCGCAGGCCGCCGAGCGACGTGCCGGGCTCGACCAGGGGCCCGAAGATGCGCCGCGGCAGGCCGAAGCGCTCGATCATCCCGAAGGCCCAGTCGCGGGCCTGCGGGTCGTAGCACTGCGAGGTGGAGGCGTTGGTGTGCTCGTTCGCCGCCCGCCCCGAGAGCAGCCAGTGGAAGACGTCGGGGATCATCAGCAGCCGGTCGGCCGCCGCCAGCACGCTGGCGTCGCGTTGCTTGAGGGCGAGCAGCTGGTAGAGCGAGTTGATCTCCATGAACTGCAGGCCGGTGGCGGCGAAGATCCCGGCCCGGGGCAGCGTCCGCTCCGCGGCGGCGATCATCCCGCGGGTGCGGGGATCGCGGTAACAGACGGGGTTGGCCAAGAGCGCCCCGTCGGCGCCCAGAAAGGCGAAATCGACGCCCCAGGTGTCGACGCCCACGGTCTTCACGGCGGCGCCGTGCCGGGCGGCGGCCATCCGCAGGCCGGCCACCACCTCCTGCCAGAGCCGCACGAGGTCCCAGACCAGCTCGCCGCCGAGCGACACCGGCCCGTTCTCGAAGCGGTGCACCTCCTCGAGCTCGAGCAGCCGCCCGTCGAACGACCCGGACACGACCCGCCCCCCCGAGGCCCCCAGATCGACTGCCAATGCGACGGTTCGCCCCATGCTGCCTGCTCCTGCGTGTGCCCTGTCATACCGCGGGCCGCCAGCCTAGCGGCCCGCCCGGCCAGGGTCGATAAATACGGAAAAAACCCCTATCGTGAAGCGGGCATGACCTCGTCCGACGACCATCGCGAACCCGCCCCCGAACTGCTCGCTGAGCTCGCCGCGGCCAGCCTGGCGCTCGAGGGCGCCGAGCCCCCGGAGATCATCCGCTGGGCGGCCGGCCGCTTCGGCGGCCGGCTCACCATGGCCACCGCCTTCGGCCCCGAGGGCTGCGCGATCATCCACTGGCTGGCCACCGTGGCGCCGGCGACGCACGTGTTCAACCTCGAGACGGGCTACCAGTTCAAGGAGACGCTCGAGCTCCGCGAGCGGCTGGCCCGGCGGTATGGCATCGAGGTGGCGCTGGAGCGGCCCGAGACGACCGTGGAGGAATACGAGCGGCTCCACGGCGGCCCCCTCTACCGCACCGATTCCAACCGCTGCTGCCACGACCGCAAGATCGCCGTGATCCGCCGGGTGCTGGCCGGATTCGACGCCTGGATGAGCGGCATCCGCCGCGACCAGAGCCCCGACCGGGCCGCGACGCCGATCGTGGGCTGGGATGCGAAGTTCGGCGTGGTCAAGATCTCGCCGCTGGCCAACTGGACGAAGGCCAGGGTCTGGGACCTGATCGTGAAGGAGGACATCCCCTACAACCCCCTCCACGACCAGGGCTACGTGAGCATCGGCTGCTGGCCCTGCACGCGGGCGATCACCGTCGGCGAGGACGAGCGGGCCGGCCGCTGGAGCGGCACCGCGAAGACCGAGTGCGGCCTGCACACGCGCTGAGCCGCCGCCGGGACGTCACTTCTTCAACAATTCGTCGAGCAACGCCCCCAGCCCGGCCCCCTTGACCGGCGCCGCCAGCGTCCTGCGGCGGTCGTCCACCACCGCCCGCGCGGCGAGCTCCGGCTGGCGCGGGCTCACGATCAGGATCGCCGGCACGGGGGCGAAGAACGGGTCGGCCGAGAGCCGGTTGAACGCGTCCACCGCGGCCTCCCCGAGGTTCTGCGTGCTGAACACGAGGCAGTCTGCCGGCGGAGGGGTGGCCGAGAAGCGGCCCAGCGCCCGCTCCGGGTTCTCCGTCACGAGCACGCGGTAGCCGAGGCCCCCGCACAGCTCCCGCAGCGCGGCCTGCGGCTTCTCGCCCGATTCGACCACCATCAGCGTGCCCCGGCTCCCGGACGCTCCCGGCTTCCCGGCGGCTGCCGCGCCGGCGGCGGGCGCGGCTGCCGCCGCGGCCCCGCCTCCCCGCGCGTATTTCGCCGCGAGCGGCTCGACGGCCCGCTTCACGTCGGCCGCGGTCTGCCAGCGGTCGAGCGGATCGAGGAGGAGCATCCGCGAGACGACGTCGACCACGTCCCGCGGCACCTGCGGCGCGGCGGCGTGGAGGGGCTGAATCGACGTGTAGCGGCGGGGATCGGACCGTTCGGCCCGCTCCCGGGTCTCCTTGAGCGCCGGCCTGCCGGCCAGGGCGAGGTAGGCGATCGTGCCCGTGAAGAAGATGTCGCTCCGGATGCTGTCGTCCTTCATGCCGGCCAGGTTTTCAAGCGTCGCGTAGTCGACCGTGCGCGGCTGCTCCATCCTGCCGAGCGCCTTGTCGCCGGACTCGGCGTCGACTTCCGCGAGGCCGAAGTCGACGAGCTTGGCCTGCCCCGTGGCCGACACGAGCACGTTGGAGGCCTTGAGGTCGCGGTGCGTGAGCCCGCGGCGATGCGCGTATTCCAGCCCGGAGAGCATCTGCAGCAGGATGTCGACCGCATGGGGTAGGTCGACCGCGCCGCGGATCTTCACGAGCTCGCGCAGCGTCTGCCCCTCCACGAACTCCATCGTGATGTAGCTCGTGTTGTTCTGCTGGCCGACGTCCTCGATCGCGACGATGTTGGGGTGCCGCAGGAGCCGCCCCATCTCCCCCTCGCGGCGGAACGCCTTGCACTTCTCCGGGTCGGCGCTGAACCGGCTGCGCAGCACCTTGACGGCCATCGTGGCGCCGGTGTCGACGTGCCGCGCCCGGAAGACGCGCGCGAATGAGCCGGCCCCAACCTGGTAGAGAATCCGCGCGGCGCCGTAGAAAAATCCCTGGCGGTCGCCGCGCCGGAGCCGCTCGAGCTGGTAGCTGGTGAGCAGTTCGTGCCGCAACAGCGCGGCGGCCAGCGCGTCGATCGGCACGTTGACGCCGCCGAGTTCGGCCCACACCGGATGCAGGTCGCCCGGACCGAGGAGCTGCAGCTCCTC
>RGVT01000012.1 GCA_010027105.1 Planctomycetia bacterium | reverse complement strand
GCCGCGGACCGCGGGCCGCGGGTGCTCGCCTGCCACCACGCGAAAAGCGCGGCGGCCATTTCCCGCACGCTGGGCATGCTGCACTGGCCGGCGACGACCCGCGGCCACGTGATCGGCGTCGCCGAGTCGATGCTCGCCGGGCCGCTCCCCGCCTGGCTCGAGAAGCGCGTGCGCGATCCCGACACGGCCGCCATCGCCCGGGCCTGGGAGGAGGAGCACGCCGCCGAGGTGCGGCAGCTGGCGGGCCGGCTCGACGCGTTCGCGAGGTCGCTGCCCGCTCCGTTCCATGCCTCGCCGCCGATCGTCGTCGAGGGCAACCCGGGCGAGAGGATCCTCGCCACGGCGAAGGCCGATGCAGACGACCTCGTCGTCGTGGGCCGCACGCCCACCGACCCGCTCTCGCGCTGGCTGCTCGGCAGCACGTCGGAGGCGGTGCTGGCGCACGCCCAGGCGGGCGTGCTCATCGTGCCGGTCGAGACGACAGGCTGAAGCCGGCTTGACGACAGGCTGAAGCCGGCTTGACGACAGGCTGAAGCCTGTCCTACGGGGGGCGGTGGCGGGCCACGAAGGCGGCGGGCGGCGTGGTCGACGACGCCGGCCACGATCGGGATCCCCGCCTCGATCACGCGGAGTTGCTCGAGACTCTCGACCGCCGCCAGGCGCGATTCGGGCAGCTCGTCCCACTCCTCGAGCACGCTGCGGCGATAGGCGTAGAGCCCCACGTGCTGCCAGTAGAGCGGCGGGCTGGCGGCGAGGAGGGCGTCGCTCCAGTCGCGGGCGGCCGGCACGGGGGCGCGGCTGAAGTAGATGGCACGCCAGGCGTCGGGCACCGCCGCGCCGAGCGCGTCGTCGGCGGCGGGGTCGCCCCGCCACGGCGTCAGCACCGCCTTCACGGCGGCCGGGTCGAGCAGGTCGGCCTCGGCACGCAGCGGCGTCACCAGGGTGGCCACGCCCGCCTCTGGGCAGCGGTCGAGCAGGTCGATCGCCCTGTCGATCGCGGCGGGGGCGATCTCCGGTTCGTCCCCCTGCACGTTCACCACCACGCCCGCCTCCGGCAGCCTCGGCAGGGCCTCGACGATCCGGGCGGTGCCGCTCGGCGCACCGGGCGACGTGATCACCGCCTCACCGCCGCAGGCCCGCACCGCCGCCGCGATCTCCTCGCTGTCGGTCGCCACGAGCACCTGCGACGCCCTCCGCGAGGCCCGGGCCGCCCGCCACGTATGCTCGATGAGTGGCTTTCCCGTGTCTGCGAGCAGCATCTTGCGCGGCAGCCGCTGGCTCGAGAGCCGGGCCGGGATGACGATGACGGCGTTTTGGGATGGGTTCATCGCGAGGCTCCCGGCTAGACTCGTGGCTGCGGCAGGGGCTGCCGCCGGCCGGAGGAATTTTCGCCATGTGCGGCATCGTGGGCTACGTCGGATTTCGCCGGGCCGCCGACCTGATCGTGGAGGGGCTGCGGCGGCTGGAATACCGCGGCTACGACTCGGCGGGGCTCGCGGTGCTCGACGACGAGGGGCGGATCGAGGTCCGCAAGGCGGCCGGGCGGCTCGCGCGGCTGGAATCGCTCGTGCGCGCGAGCGTGCCCGACGCCGCCATCGGCATCGGCCACACCCGCTGGGCCACGCACGGCGCGCCCACCGACGGCAACGCCCACCCCCACCTCGGCGGCTGCGCGGCGACGGGGCACGCCGTCTCCGAGTCGCTGGCGATCGTGCACAACGGCGTGATCGAGAACTTCCGCGGTTTGAAGGCCGGCCTCGAGGCCGAGGGCTACGTCTTCCGCTCCGAGACCGATTCGGAGGTGGTGGCCCACCTCATCGACAACTGCCTGAAGCGGGCGCTCGCCACCGGCCCGCGGGTCACCGACGAGCCGGCCGATTCGCCGTGGGTCGTGGCCGTGCGCGAGGCGCTCGCGCAACTCCGCGGCACCTACGGCCTGCTCGTGCTCTTCGCGGGCCGGCCCGACCTGCTCGTGGCCGCCCGGCTCGGCAGCCCGCTCGTGGTGGGCGTGGGCGACGGCGAGCATTTCATCGCCAGCGACTCGAGCCCGCTCGCCGGCCACGCCGACAGGATCGTCTACCTCGCCGACCACGAGGTGGCCGTGATCACGTCGGACACGCTGCGGATCATCCACCGCGACGCCGGCCGCGTCGAGCCGTCGGTGCTGCCGCTCGAGCTCTCGGCCGCCGACGTGGGGCTGGGCGGCCACCCGCACTTCATGCTCAAGGAGATCCACGAACAGCCGGAGACGATCCGGGCGGCGATGCGCGGCCGGCTCTCCCGCGACGACGCCACGGCCGTCTTCGGGGGGCTGAACCTCACCCCCGCCCAGCTCCAGCACGTCAACCGCATCGTGCTCACCGGCTGCGGCACGAGCTGGCACGCAGCCCTCGTGGGCGAATACCTGATCGAGGAGTTCGCCCGGCTGCCGGTGGAGGTGGAATACGCGAGCGAACTCCGCTACCGCAATCCGCCCATCGACGAGGGCACGCTCCTGTTCGCGATCACGCAGTCGGGCGAGACCGCCGACACGCTCGCCGCCCTGCGCGAGCTCAAGCGCAAGGGGCATCCGACGCTCGCGATCTGCAACGTCGTGGGGAGCACGATCGCCAACGAGGCCGACGGCGGCATCTACCTGCACGCGGGCCCCGAGATCGGCGTGGCGAGCACGAAGGCGTTCACGAGCCAGTGCGTCGTGCTCGCGCTGCTCGCGCTCTACTTCGGCCGCCTCAGGCACATGAGCTACGAACAGGGCCGGGCGTTCATCGCCGCCCTCGAGCGGCTGCCCGATCTCGTGGCCGAGGCGCTCGAGGCCGACCCCCTGATCCGGTCGGTCGCCGAGAAATACCGCAGCGCCAGCACGTTCCTCTACCTCGGCCGGCAATACAACTTCCCCGTCGCCCTCGAAGGCGCCCTCAAGCTCAAGGAGATCAGCTACATCCACGCCGAGGGCTACCCGGCCGCCGAGATGAAGCACGGGCCGATCGCCCTCGTCGACCCGCTCACGCCGAGCGTGTTCCTGATCCCGCAGGGCGCGGTCTACGACAAGGTGATCCTGAATCTCGAGGAGATCAAGGCCCGCAAGGGCCCGGTGATCGCGATCGCGAGCCCGGGCGACGAGCGCGTCCGCGAACTCGCCGACGACGTGATCGAGGTGCCCGACGCCCCCGACTTCCTCCAGCCGATCGTGGAGGCGATCCCGCTCCAGCTCCTCGCCTACCACATCGCCGTCCTCCGCGGCTGCGACGTCGACAAGCCGCGGAATCTCGCGAAGAGCGTGACGGTGGAATAGGACGGATACACATTCCGCCTGTCCTCTCTCAACTCGCCCGACCCGGCTTCGGGCTCCCCATATCCCGTCGCCGGACGTTCGCCTGCGCACGACCAATCTGCCTTCGGCAGATCGGTGCCCGGGCTTCGGCTCACTCGGAGCGACTGGCGCCGGCGGGAGCGCCTCCGCTTGGCCATCCATGGCTCCGCTGGTCGCAAACGCCGGCTCGAGGGACACGGGTAGCCCGCAGCCTCCTCAACTCGTAGGCGCCAGGAACTTTCGGCGGAGTCGGGTCGTTGAGGACCATCGGCGTCTGAGCAAAACCCACGAGTCCTGTACTCTCAACACGACCGGAGTCGAGCATGCCTACCGCCGGCTCCGAATGCAGATTGTCATCGCATGCCCTGCTGTCCGGCGAGACGGTCCGGGGCAGACCCGAAGCCGGGTTGGAAAGGTTGACGCACTGCAACCGGGACGCTTGCTGAAAGAACCTCGCCTGTTACGATCAACGCTCGCACTCGCCCGAGTGGCGGAATTGGCAGACGCGCAAGATTCAGGTTCTTGTCCAGGTAACTGGGTGGAGGTTCAAGTCCTCTCTCGGGCACTTTCGGCGGCACGAGCCGGATCTGGCGGATATCGCAGGCCGCCCCCTTCGCGATCGTCTGCGGCTGGGCGCGGAGCACGTGCTCTCCGGCGCTGGCGAGCGTCACGCGGCCGACCGTGCGCGGCTTGAACGCCTGGAAACCGCCGGTGTCCTCGACGGTGAAGGTCAGAGTGGCCGCCTCGGGCCGGCCGCGGTCGACGTCGATCGCCATCTCGCTGCCCCCCTGGCCGGTGCCGCAGCCTTGCAGCACCTCCACGTCGAACGTGCCGGGCGCGTCGAGCGTGAACGTCCATTCGGCGGCATCGCTCGGCCGCGCCCAGAAGCCGAGCGTCTGCTTCTTCTCGGCCGGCTCCCAGCGGAGCGTCGTGCCGCGGACGGTGGCGTCGCGGGCGTGGAGGAGCACCGTGCCGTCGGCGGCCTGCCGCGGCGGCGCGCCCTCGCAGGCGGGCTCGAGCGTGACCGCCTTCAGGTTCATGACGGCCCCGCCCGCGGGCTTCGTGCAGCGCACGCGCACCGTGCGTTCCGCCGTCGTGGGGATCGCGAGGCGGCCGAGCGGGAGCGACGTGTAGCGATACCAGCCGCCGGTCGAGGCGAGCGTGCCCGTGACCGCCACGTCGCCGCATGCGACCTCGATCTCGCCGCCCGACGGCGAGGCGGTGGAGTAGGTGAGCCGCACGTCGTAGGCGCCCCAGCGGGTCGGCTTCCAGGTCCAGGCCACGCAGTCGGCCGGGTTCGACCAGTAGCCGATGCGGTGGTTGCCGGGATGCGTCTCCAGTTTCGCCTTGTCGCCTTCGACCCGTGCATCCAGGGCGGTGAACACGATCCGGCCGTCGTCGAACTGGCGCGTGGCGTCGGCGGTGTCGATCGTCACGATGCCCGGCGGATCGCCGGCCGGCGCGAGCACGGCGATGGCGGTCGCGTCGGCGTTGTATTCGACGACGAGGTCGCGCGGGCCAGCCGCGGCCCGCACGATCTGCGGAAATCCCGCCGGCACGGTGAGCCGCCCGGTGGCCGGCCAGGCGTTCGCGACGAATGCGTAGCGGCCGACGCGGGCCGCCGCGTCGTCGATCCGCCCCCATTCCGGTGCGGCCGGCTGGTCGGCAAGCGCCGTGCCCACGCGGGCAAGGAGGAGCATGGCGATGATGCTGGTCGTCGAAGGGGAACGCATGCGGACGGTCTCCGAGGGCGTGTTGCCCGGGGCAACACCGGCGGTAGGATACACTCGAGGCTGTAGCTCAGTCGGTAGAGCATCGGACTTTTAATCCGTTGGTCCTGGGTTCGAGCCCCAGCAGCCTCATTCGGCGGACCGGTTTCGGGGCCTGCACGCGCGCAGGTCGAGGCCGGGTGATCGTGCGCGCTCACCGCCATATTCCGCTCCCGTGTCGATCCGCGTCGCGCTCCATCACGTCACGTCGTACACCTACGACCGGCCCGTCGCCCTCGGGCCCCAGGTGATCCGGCTCCGGCCGGCCCCACACTGCCGCACGCGCGTCCTCTCCTATGCGCTCAAGGTGTCGCCTCACGACCACTTCGTGAACTGGCAGCAGGACCCGCACGGCAACTGGCTCGCGCGGCACGTCTTTCCGGACAAGGCGAACCACTTTCGGATCGAGGTCGATCTCACTGCCGACATGGCGGTGGTCAACCCGTTCGACTTCTTCATCGAGCCCCACGCCGAGGAGTTTCCCTTCGCCTACGCGGCCGACGAGCTCGAGGATCTCGCCCCGTATCTCGCCACCGCCCCGCAGGGGCCGGCGTTCGAGGCGTATCTGGCGGCGATCCCGCGCGGGAGGATCCGCACCGTCGATTTCCTCGTGGAGCTCAACACGCGCCTGCAGCGCGACATCCGCTACGTGATCCGGATGGAGCCGGGCGTGCAGGCGCCGGAGGAGACGCTCGCGCTCCGCTCCGGCTCCTGCCGCGACTCGGCCTGGCTGCTCGTGCACCTGGCCCGCCGGCTGGGCCTCGCGGCCCGGTTCGTCTCCGGCTACCTCGTCCAGCTGAAGGCCGACGTCGAGCCGGTGGAAGGGCCCGCGGGCACCGCGCACGACTTCACCGACCTCCACGCGTGGGCCGAGGTCTACGTGCCCGGCGCGGGCTGGATCGGCCTCGACGCGACGTCGGGCCTGCTCTGCGGCGAGGGGCACCTGCCGCTCGCCGCCACGCCGCACTATCGCTCGGCCGCGCCGGTCAGCGGCCTGGTCGAGCCCGCGGAGTGCACGTTCGACTTCCAGATGCGCGTGGACCGCATCCGCGAGGAGCCGCGGGTCACGCTGCCATTTTCGGAATCCGCCTGGGCCCGGCTCGACGACCTCGGTGAAGCGATCGACGCCGACCTCGCCGCCGAGGACGTCCGGCTCACGATGGGCGGCGAGCCCACGTTCGTCTCGATCGACGACTTCCAGTCGGCCGAGTGGAACACCGCGGCCGTCGGCCCCACCAAGCGGGACCGCGCCGACGTGCTGATCCGCAGGCTGCGGGCCCGCTTCGCGCCGGGTGGCTTCCTCCACTACGGCCAGGGCAAGTGGTATCCCGGTGAGAGCCTGCCGCGCTGGGCCTTCGCCCTCTACTGGCGGAAGGACGGCCTGCCGATGTGGCGGAACGCGGCTCTCATCGCCGACGAGAGCGGCCGTGGCCGGTTCACCGATCGGGCCGAGGCGACCGACGCGGCCGAGCGGCTCATGCACGAGACGGCCCGCCGCCTCGGCATCCCCGAGGAGTGCGCGCTCGCGTCGTACGAGGATCCGCTCCACTGGATCGCCAAGGAGGGGGAGCTGCCGGTGAACGTCGATCCGACGGACCCCAAGCTCGACGACGCCGAGGCCCGGGCGCGGATGGTGCGGGTCTTCGACCGCGGCATCTCGCGCCCCGCGGGCTTCGTCCTGCCGGTGCAGCGCTGGAACGCCGCGGCCCCGGCCGAGCCCCGCTGGCGGTCGGAGAAATGGCGGTTTCGCCGCGGCCGGCTCACGCTCATCCCCGGCGATTCGCCGGTGGGCTATCGGCTGCCGCTCCAGTCGCTCCCCTGGGTGCCGCCGACGGCGTATCCGCACGTCGTGCCGCCCGACCCGACGGCCCCGCGCGGCCCGCTGCCCGATCCGGTCGAACTCGCCCGGATCTATTCTCCCGCGGCGGGCGGCCGGCGGGCGCAGGAGATCGTCGAGCAGGTGGCGATCGAGGGGGCCGTGCGCACGGCGCTCGCGGTCGAGCCGCGCGACGGCGTCCTGCGCGTGTTCATGCCGCCGGTCGGGGCGCTCGAGGACTACCTCGAGCTCCTCGCCGCCGTCGAGGCGGCCGCGGAGGCCTGCGACACGCCCGTCCACGTCGAGGGCTACCCGCCGCCGGTCGATCCGCGGCTGGCCGTGATCAAGGTCACGCCCGACCCCGGCGTGATCGAGGTCAACGTCCAGCCCGCGGGCTCGTGGCGCGAGGCCGTCGAGATCACGACCGGGCTGTACGCAGAAGCGCGGCAATCGCGGCTCGGCACCGACAAGTATCTCACCGACGGCCGCCACACGGGCACCGGCGGCGGCAACCACGTGGTGCTCGGCGGCGCCACGCCGGCCGATTCGCCGTTTTTGCGCCGGCCCGACCTGCTCAAGAGCCTCGTCCTCTACTGGCAGCGGCATCCGGCGCTCTCCTATCTCTTCTCGGGCCTGTTCATCGGCCCCACGAGCCAGGCGCCGCGGATCGACGAGGGGCGGCACGACGGGCTCTACGAGCTCGAGATCGCGCTCGCGCAGGTGCCGTCGCCCGACCTCGGCCCCACCGCGCCCTGGCTCGTCGACCGGCTGTTTCGCAACCTGCTCGTCGACGTCACGGGCAACACCCACCGCGCCGAGATCTGCATCGACAAGCTCTACTCGCCCGACGGCCCCACCGGCCGCCTCGGGCTCGTCGAGTTCCGCTCGTTCGAGATGCCGCCCGACGCCCGGATGTCGCTCGCGCAGCAGCTGCTCCTGCGCGGGCTCGTGGCCTGGTTGTGGCGGGCTCCGCAGCGGGGAGAGTTCACGCGCTGGGGCACCGCGCTCCACGACCGCTTCATGCTCCCGCACTTCGTGTGGGAGGATTTTCAAGCCGTGCTCGCCGATCTGCGCGGCGCGGGCTATGACTTCGATCCGCTGTGGTTCGAGGCCCAGCGCGAGTTCCGCTTTCCCTCCCTGGGCGAGGTGCGGCACGGCGGCGTCACGCTCACGCTCCGGCAGGCGCTCGAGCCGTGGCACGTGCTCGGCGAGGAGGGGGCGATCGGGGGCACGGTCCGCTACGTCGATTCGTCGGTCGAGCGGGTGGAGGTGGTCGCCCGCGGCGTCGTGGCCGGCCGCCACGTGGTCACCTGCAACGGCCGCCCGCTGCCGCTCGTGCCCACGGGCCGCGACCACGAGGCGGTGGCCGGCGTGCGGTTCAAGGCCTGGCATCCGCCCTCCGGCCTGCATCCGGTGATGCCGGCCCACGCGCCGCTCACGTTCGACCTCGTCGACACCTGGAACGGCCGTTCGCTCGGCGGCTGCGTGCACCACGCGTCCCATCCTGGCGGGCGGAATTACGACACGTTTCCCGTCAACGCCCCGGAGGCCGAGGCCCGTCGACTGGCCCGTTTCCAGGATCATGGTCATACTCCCGGCCCGATCGAGGTGCGACGGGAGACCCCGTCGGCGGAGTTTCCGGTGACGCTCGATCTGAGGAGGTCCGTTGGCTAGCGAGGGTGTCGCGTCGCAATCCCCGGACCGCCGCGCGGCGGCCGCGCCCGCCCGCGTCGAGGCCTGGACGGCCGGCTACGCGGCCCTCCCCGGGATCCCCGACGAGTTCGTCGAGCCGGGCGGCCGGCCGCGGGCCCACTGGCAGCAGTTTTTGGCCACGCTCGCGCGGATGGGCGACGAGCAGATCGCCCGCCGGTTCGCCACTGCCGACCGCCACATCCGCGACCTCGGCATCTCCTACCGGGCCTACGGCGAGACGCACGATCGGGCCTGGCCGCTGTCGCACGTGCCGCTCCTCGTCCCGGGCAACGAGTGGCGCGAGATCGCGGCCGGCGTCGCCCAGCGGGCCGAGCTGCTCGAGCGGATCCTCGCCGACGTGTATGGCGCGGGGCGGCTCGTCGCCGAGGGCGCGCTGCCGGCCGCCGCCGTCACCGGGAGCCCCGACTTCCTCCGGCCGATGTGCGGCGTGCGGCCGCCGGGGGGCCGCTGGCTGCGGCTCTACGCCTGCGACATCGGCCGCGGGCCCGACGGCCGCTGGTGGGTGCTGGGCGACCGCGCGCAGGCGCCGTCGGGCTCGGGCTACGCGCTCGAAAACAGGCTCGTGCTCTCGCGCGCGTTCCCCAGCCTCTACCGCGAGATGAACGTCGAGCGGCTCGCCCCGTTCTTCCGCGAGTTCCGCGCGGGCCTGGCCGGCGCGGCCGCTCGACCCGAGCCGCGGATCTGCCTGCTCACGCCCGGCTGCTACAGCGAGACCTACTTCGAGCAGGCCTACCTCGCCCGCTACCTCGGCATCACGCTCGTCGAGGGGGACGACCTCACCGTGCAGGACGGCGTCGTCCACGTGCGCACGATCGCCGGCCTGCGGCGGGCCGACGTGCTCTGGCGGCGCGTCGACGCCGAGTGGTGCGACCCGCTCGAGGCCAACGCCGCCTCGCGGCTGGGCGTGCCGGGGCTCTTCGAGGCGCTCCGCGACGGCGCCGTGACGGTGGCAAACATGCCGGGCAGCGGGCTCGTGGAGGCCCGCTCGCTGCTCGGCTTCATGCCCGCGCTCTGCCGGCGGCTCCTGGGCGAGGACCTGAAGCTGCCGAACATCGCCACCTGGTGGTGCGGGCAGCCCTCCGAGCGCGCCCACGTGATCGACCGGCTCGACGACCTCGTCGTCGCAGGCGCCTTCACCGACTCCCTCCCCGACTGGGCGAACAGGCGCAATCTCATCGGCGCGGAGCTCGATGGTCCGTCGCGGCAACGGCTGCTCGCCGACTTCGAGCGGCGGCCCGTCGACTACGTGGGGCAGGAGGTGGTGCGGCTCTCCACCACGCCCGCCTGGGACGACGGCCGGCTCACGCCGCGGCCGTTCGTGCTGCGCGTCTACGCGGCGGCCACCGAGCACGGCTGGGAGATCATGCCGGGCGGGTTCTGCCGGATCTCCGACCGGCGCGACGTGCGGGCGGTGTCGATGGGGGAGGGGGTCGAGTCGGCCGACGTGTGGGTGCTCGCCGACGGGCCGGTCGAGATGGCCACGCTCCTCCCGACCGGCGACGACGTGAACATCCGCCGCCTGCTCGGCAACCTCCCCAGCCGCGCGGCCGACAACCTCTTCTGGCTGGGCCGGTATCTCGAGCGGGCCGAGGCCACGCTGCGGCTCGTGCGCTGCCTCTGCGCCCGGGCGATGGATCCCGATTCGGCCACCGGCGCCGGCCGGCAGTCGACCGTGCGGCTCATCCGGCTGCTGGCGGCCTGGGACGCCGTGCCCGTCGAGCTCGTCGAGTCGTCGGTGGCGGAGATCGCGGCGGCGGCCCTGCACGCGGTCGACCGCGCCGGCTCGGCCGCGTCGATCGCCGCGTCTGCCCGGCGGGCCGCCGGCGTGATCCGCGAGCGGCTCTCCCCCGACACCTGGCGGCTGCTCGCCGCCCTGGGCGACGAACTGGCCGACGACGGGGCGGCGAGCCTGGCGGAGTCCGACGCCTTCGAGCAGGCCGACGCGGCGCTGCGGATCACCGCGGCGATCGCCGGGCTCTTCCAGGAGAACACCAACCGCGTCGCGGGCTGGCGGTTCCTCGACATGGGCCGGCGGGTGGAGCGCGGCATCGACACCTGCCGGTTCGTGCGCAGCTTCGCCGACCGCGACGCCACGGGGGAGACGCTCGACGTGCTCCTCGACCTCATCGACTCGCAGATCACCTACCGCTCGCGCTACCTCGTGGGGGCCGCGCTCGTGCCCGTGCGCGACATGGCCCTGCTCGACCCGTTCAACCCGCGGTCGGTCGCCTTCCAGCTCGACCGCACGAACGAGCACCTGGCGGAGCTCCCGGTGCTGCGCGAGGACGGGATCCTCGAGGTGCCGCGGCGCATCGCGATGAAGGTCGCGGCCGAACTCGCCGTCGAGGACGCCGCCCACGTCGACTCGCAGCGGGTGGTGGCCGTGGAGCAGCGGCTCACGACGCTCGCCGAGGCGATCGCCCAGCGGTATTTTCTCCAGGGGCCGCGGGCGGCCCGGCCGGGGCACGAGGTCGAAATCGCATGATCTACGACGTCCGGCACGTCACCACCTACCGCTACGAGGCACCGGTCGCGGCGGCGCGGTGCGCGCTGCGGCTCCTGCCGACCGACGGCCCGGGGCAGCGGGCGCTCGCGGGCGGGCTCGAGATCGCGCCGCGGCCCGCGGCCGTCGTCGAGCGGACCGACTTCTTCGGCACGCGGGTGACCACCGTGATGATCACCAGCGCCCACCGCGAGCTGCGGATCGCGGCGGAGTCGCGGGTGGAGGTGAACCGCGCGGCCGGGGCCGCCGCGCGGCCGGCGCCCGCCTGGGAGGGCGTCCGCCAGCGGGCGGCCGCGTCGGCCGACGTCGGGCCGCGGGGGCCGGCGCACTTCATCTATCCGAGCCGGCTCGTGCCGCTCCACGGCCCGGCCACGACGTACGCGCTCGAGAGTTTTCCGACGGGCCGGCCGGTGGTCGAGGCGGCGACCGAGCTGATGCGGCGGATCCACACCGACTTCAGATACGACCCGCAGGCCACCGGCATCGCCACGCCGCTCGAGGAGGTGTTCGCGGAGCGGGGGGGCGTGTGCCAGGATTTCGCGCACGCGGCGCTCGCGGCCCTGCGCGGCATCGGCCTGCCGGCGGCCTACGTCTCGGGCTACATCCGCACGGTGCCGCCCCCCGGCCGGCCAAGGCTCGTCGGCGCCGATGCCTCACACGCCTGGGTCTCGCTGTGGTGCGGCGACGAGTGCGGCTGGATCGATTTCGATCCCACCAACGCGGTCGTGGCGGGCGACGACCACATCGTGATCGCGCGGGGCCGCGACTACGCCGACGTCTCGCCGATCGATGGCGTGTTCCTCGGTTCGGGCGGGCAGTCGCTCGAGGTGAGCGTCGACGTCGCGCCGAGCGTGCCGGGTGGCTCCCCACGCTCGTAGCGTGCAGATTGTTCAATCTGCACCCGCGCGGCGGAAGACGCGGACGTAGTCCACGGCCAATTGCTGCGGCAGCGCCGCGTCGTCGATCGGGCCGCCGCCGGTGCCGCCGAGGGCGAGGTTGACGAGCAGGTAGTGGGGCCTGCGAAACGGGTTGTCGGCCCCTTCGCCCGCGTCGTTCACGGCGAACGAGTGATATTTCCTCGAGTCGAGGAAGAAGTCGATGCGGTCGGCCGACCGCTCCATGCCGAAGAGGTGAAAATCCTCCGCGAGGGGCCGGTCGAGCGTCACCGCGCCGGCGCACGGCCGCTGCTTGCCGGCGAACCACACGTTCGCCTCGGCCCGCGTCGGGTTTTTGCCGAAGCTCTCCAGGATGTCGATCTCGCCACACCGCGGCCATGCCACCGTGCCGCGGTCGATCCCCAGCGTCCAGATCGCAGGCCACGTGCCCGCGCCCTTCGGCAGCCGGGCCCGCACGTCGATCCGGCACTCCGTCCAGCTCGCCCGGCCGAGCGTGATCAGGCTCGCCGACGTGTACGCCGCCCACTCGCGGCCGCGCCAGTCCTTGGCGGCGGCGTCGAAGCGGGGATTGCGGAAGCGTTCCTTGCGGGCCTCGATCACGAGCATGCCACCTTCGACACGGGCGTTCTCAGCGCGGGCCCGGGTGTAGAACTGCGCCTCCTTGTTCCGCACGAAGCCCTCTTCGTAGTCCCACTTCGCGGGGTTGGGCGGGCCGTCGCGGTCGAATTCATCGGCCCACACGGGCTCCCATCCGGCGGGCGCGGGCGGCGGCTCGGCGGCGCAGGCCGGCGGGACCCGGGCGGCGGGAATCGACAGGGCGAGGAGTATCAGCGGGGCGGGGGTGCGCGTCATGGTGGGGCCTGTGGTGTCACGAGGTGCGAAGCAGCGATGCATGCAAGCGTGGCGGCGGGCGTCAGCGGCGGCGTTCGAGGATGCCGCGGGCGAAGGCCTCGGCGACGGCCTGGGCGGCGTTGGCCGCGTGGAGCTTCTCGCGCACCGCCGCCACGTGGGCTCGGGCGGTGCGTTCGGAGATCGCCAGCCGCTCGGCGATCTCGAGGTGGCCAAAGCCCTCGCTGAGCATCCGCAGCACGGCCGTCTCGCGGGGCGTGAGCGGCGCGTCGGGCTGCCGCGCCGCCAGGCGCGTGGCGATCGCCTCGCCGAGAGGCCGGCCGCCGGCGTGCACCTCGCGGATCGCCGCCTTGAGCTCCGTGTAGCGCACCCCCTTCGTGACGTAGCCCACGGCGCCCGCGTCGAGGGCGGCGAGCACGTCTTCCTGCTCCTCCGAGGAGCTGAGCATCAGCAGCCGCGCGCGGGGATGGGCCGATCGCACATGCCGCACGAGGCTGATGCCGTCGAGGCCGGGCATGCTGATGTCGACGAGCGTGACGTCGGGCCGATGCGCCTCCCAGAGCGCGAGCGCCGTCTGGCCGTCGGCCGCCTCCCCGACGATCCGAAAGCCGTCCTCGGTGCCGAGGGCGTGCACGAGCCCCTCGCGGAAGAGCGGGTGATCGTCCACGATCAGGACGGAGAGCGGTTTGTCGGCGCGGGGCGACTTCATGATGCGGCCCGTGCGCCCGCCTCGGCCTCGCGCCCGGCGCCGCTCGCCGGCGTCGCGGTCGCCAGCGGAGCCGTCACCTGCACGATGGTGCCGGCGTGCGGACGGCTCGTGATGTCGATCGTCGCGCCGATCCGGCGGGCCCGCTCGCGCATGCCGCGGATACCGAAATGCCCCGGCAGCGTGCCGCGCGCGCCGGGATCGAAGCCCCCGCCGTCGTCCGCCACCGTCACCACGGCGTGTTCGCCGCGCCCCTCGAGCGTGATCGCCACCTCCCGGGCGCCCCCGTGCCGCACGGCGTTGGTCACCGCCTCGCGCACGATCCGCAGGAGGTGGTGCTGCACGAGCGGCGACACGCTCGGCGCGGAGTCGGCGGCCTCGAAGCGGATCGTCGCGCCGCGGGCCGGCTGCAGGGCCGCGACCTGTTCGGCGAGCGACTCGCGGAGCGAGCCGTCGTGCCGCGTGGGGTCGCGGAGATCCCAGAGGAAGTCGTGCGTCTCGGCGCGGAGCCGCTCGAGGAGGGCCCGCTGCGATTCGAGCACCCTGCGGGAGGCGTCGTCGCCGGCCCGCTCGGCCGCCACGTCGAGCCGCATGGCCACGCCGGCCAGGTCCTGCTCGAGCGTGTCGTGGAACTCCCGCGCGATCCGCCGGCGCTCCTCCGTGGCCGCCTCGCCTTGGAGCGTGGCCTCGATGATCGAGAGCTGCCGCCGCACCTGCCGGCGGAGCATGATCGCCCAGGTGGTCGCGAAGATTGCCGCCGCCGCCACCACGCCGAGCGCGAGCGACAGCCGCCGCGGCGTCCACCATGACGGCGCCGCGAGCACCTTCACGTCGGCCGCCGACCGCAGGAGCACCTGCAGCCGCCCGAGGAACGGGTTGTCACTCAGGGCCCGCGCGTCGGACCGCTCCACGCGCTCCACCGCCGACACGCCCGTCACCTGCACGAGCGTGCCGGGCTGGATGCCCTGCAGGGCCGCGAACGAGTCGGGGCCGGCCCAGGCGTTGAGCGTGGAGCGTTCCGTGGAGAGCAGGACGAGGCCTCCGTCGGACGCGCTTGTGAGCCCGAGCACCCGCGCGGGAAACGTCACGAGGCAGCCGATCGAGTCGCCCGGCGGGGCCACGCGGCTGAAGCCGAGGTTCGTGTTCACCTCCTCGATCAGCGTGTCGGCATCCACCAC
The DNA here is from genome assembly GCA_010027105.1 of Planctomycetia bacterium. Lineage (GTDB taxonomy): Bacteria > Planctomycetota > Planctomycetia > Pirellulales > UBA1268 > RGVT01. Next base: position 4,971 of record RGVT01000012.1, on the reverse strand, counting down.
GAGCGGCTCCGGCGGCGTGGCGGAGCCGATCCTTCTGTAGATCCCGTCGGTGAGCGAAGCGGCGGGGTTGCCGCGCCGCACGAACCCCGCCACCTCCACGCGGTCGCCGACGGCGAGCGGCTCCTCGAGGGCCGACTCGACGAGCACCCCGACCGCCTCGTCCTGCAGCGAGAACGACCGCCCGGGCACGATGTGGATCACGGTGCCCTCGGTGCGCACGCGGTGCCCCTGCTCCGGCTGCCGGCGGTAGGTGGCCACCGCCCGCAGCGGGTAGGCCGGCGCGTCGAAGGCAGCCGCCGGTGCCGGCTTCACCACCGTGAAGGCGGCGCGGTCCGTGGCGAGCAGCTTCGGCCAGACGAACTCCCCGCGCTGATTGAAGATCGCCACGGCCACCCCCTCGATCCGCACCTCGCCGTCGACGAGGCTCTCGGGGGCGGCCCCGAACGCGTCGGCCGCCACGTCCACGGCGAACCGGCGGCCGTAGTGGTCGACGATGAACGAATAGTGATCCTTGTCGCGCCGCACCGCCTGCACCACGCCCTCGACTGCCAGCCTTCGCCCCTCGAGGAATCCTCCGAAGAACAGGTCGGCGTCGAACGGCCGCGCGGGCGGCAGGGCCTTCGACCCGGTCACCGTCACCTCCACGGGCAGGACGGCGGGGCTGTAGCCCGCGCGGTCGGTGATGCCGAGCACCTCCACCTCGGTGCCCGGGGTGAGCGCGGCGAGCGTAGCGTCGGAACCTTGCCATGTTCCCGAGCGCCGTGCTCGCCACACCGAGAGCCAGATGGCGTCGGAATCGTCCTCGATCATGAGTCCCTTCTCGGCGCACCAGGTGACGGTGCCCCGGATCCGCACCCGCCTGCCGAACGCGGGCGGGGCTGAATCGCCCGCCACCGCGGTCTCACCGGCCGCGCCATCCTGACGCGGGCTGCCCGCCGAGAGGATGTCGGCGATGGGCACGAGCGGCGCGGGCTCCGCGTCGGCTGCCTGCGTTCGCGCGACCGCCAGCCCGAGCGTTCCCAGCAGGAAAACGCCCTGAATGAACGCAGCCAGAACCAGCCCTTTCCTGTCGAAAGCATGGCCGAGACTGCTGAAAATTCCCCGCGTTGCCGCGCTCATGCCGTTATCGTAGCCCGAAAAGGTGACAGCCACCAAATTTGGGCAACATGGCGGATCGTAGCCGTGATCCTAAGCCGACGTGGCAACTCTGGGTCGCCCACGTGGCCGCAACGTCGCCCCGAGGTCGAGTCGTTCGGCTACCTGAGTCACCCATGAGTCGTCGCCATATGGACGGCCCCGATGGGCGCTCGCCCGCACGCTGGCGAGTTCGCCTTCCGTTTGTGGCCGATTCACCCAGTCGATCCATAACTCGCGGCGACGGTCGGCAGGCCCGGGCACTGGCCACGCGGAGAGTGGTATCGGGCTAGTCGATGATGCCTGCCCCAGACTCGACCATGGCCAGGCTTCGGCGCGGGAGACGAGGTTGGCACGCAGCGGATTGCGTTCCACGTAGCGGACGACGGCATGAAAGTAATCCGTCGTCTGGATCGGAAACGATTTGAAGCGACCTTGGTAGAGGTGGCCGAGGCCGATTTCCTCGTGAGCACGCTTCCAACGCTTGACGTGCAGATTCGTGAGGTGCTGCAGGAACGTCGAAAGTTCACCATCTCGTTCCGGCCAGAGCACCATGTGCCAATGGTTCGGCATCACGCAGTAGCCGCACACCCGCATGGGCCGGGTTCGCAGGGTCTCGGCGAAGGTATCGATGAAGGCCTCGTAATCGGAGGCCGACTCGAATACCGTCCGCCGACCAACGGCACGGTTCAAGACATGAAATGGCAGACCGCCGGGCGCGACGCGATGCAAACGTGGCATGAACATGTGTATACTCTTTCCATGCACGGCGTGTCAACTTGCCCAAATTTGGTGGCTGTCACCTTTTCCTTTTCCCTTCTTGCAGGAAGAGGCGTTGCATTACGTCGGGAAAAAAAGGTGACAGCCACCAAATCTGGGTAAGCTCCAGGGTTGCCCAAATTTGGTGACTGTCACCTTTTCCTGCTTATACTGCCGGGTATGGCGACGGTTGAGGAAATAACGGAGCGAGTGCGGGCGTTGCCGGCGGCCTTGCAGGAAGAGGCGCTGCATTACGTCGAGTATCTCCTGCAACGACAGACCGCCATCGAGGAGGGCGACGCCTGGTCCCGGGCGAGCGCCGCGCGTCTGGCGGATGCCTACGGTCCTGATGATGCCGTGTACGACTCGGAGTGAGGAACCCTGCGGTGCCCTTCGGCGACATCGTGCTGGCTCGGCTGCCGTTTTCGGACGGACAGGGGCACAAGATGCGACCGATCCTCGTCGTGTGTGAGTTTGACGACGCGGACATTCTCGTGGTTCCAGTCACGAGTCAGCCGGTCCGGGATGATTTCGATACGTTGCTGCGAGACTGGCAGGCCGCCGGCCTTCGTCTGCCGTCGACGGCCAGAACGTGCAAACTCGCAACGCTCGCCCGCACGATGGCGGTCAAAGTCCTCGGCGAATTAACGCCCCGCGACCGAGAATCGGTCCAGCTATCGCTTCACCGCGTATGGGCGAGCATTCTCGATCGCCGTTAGCAGACGGCCCCATCGATCAATCCCCCCAGGCGGTAAAAGCACGAGATGCCGGCCGGCGGCCATGGGCGGTGATTCCGCCCCGGTTTTTGCCGCCATCCGGCCTCGGGCCGGGTCCGGCCGTGCCGGCCGGGGGGATTCCGCGGCCCTCATTTTGCCGGAACCGTCAATGTCGCTCTTCCGAGAAGCGACATACGTTTGGGGTGTGGTCACGGGTGGGAACCCTGCCAGGGGCTCAGCCGGCCCAGGTTTTCCAGGCACGCACCCGGCATGCTTTCCTCAACATTCATCCGATCCGTCCGCCGCGTCGCCGTGCTGCGTGTATTTGCAGCCGCGGCCGCGGCCGTCGCGTGCACCTTCGCGTCCGCCCCGGCGGTCGCGGTGGACTACACGTGGTCTTCCGCCTCGACGGGCGGCCTCTGGTCGGGCACCACGAACTGGACGCCCAACGGCACGGTCACCGGCACCGGGAACACCGCGACGCTCGGCAACGCGACGGCCGACCGGACGGTGACCTACGACAACAGCGGGTCGATCACGAACATCGGATCGATCATCTTCTCGCAGACGCGTGAGCAACACGATCACGCTCGGGGCCTCCAACGGCGGCCTCGCGAAGCTGCTCCTCAGCCCGGTCTCCGGGACGACCGCCACGGATGCCACGCTGACGGCCAGTGTCCTCATCAACTCCGGCGGCCAGCTGTCGCTCGGGGCTTTCAACCCTTCCGGCACCAGCACGGTGGGCAGGGGCAATCTCACCGGCAACGTGACCATCGCGGGAGGCTCGCTGGTGATCGAGCCCATCAACAAGCAAGGCACCGCGACTGGAGGAAACGCCTCGATCACTGGCGCGGTGACGATGACGAGCGGCACGCTCGCGTACAACACCGGCGGAGCAGATCGCCGGCTGGCCCTCAGCGGCGACGTTTCGATCACCGGCGGTGCTGTGACGGGAACACCGGGTGTATTTGAATTCAATAACAACACGAACATCGTGTTCGCGCCGCAATCGTTCGATACGAGAATCGGTTTATCGCTCTACGGCACCCAGACGTTTTCCGGCTCGACCGCGATCGGCACGCTGATCATCCGCGGCAGTGGAACGAAGACCGTTTCGACCACGGCCTCCGTCGCCAGCCTGCAGTTGATGGACGGCAGCCTCACCGGCACTGCTGCGGCTCCATTGAAACTGGCCTCCAACATCACGACCGGATCCGCACCGATCGCCGCCAACTATGGCCAGACCATCGATCCGAACGGCGGCCTCGATTTCGCCATCGATGCCGACCGCTACACACTCGATTTCTCGTCGGCCAACGTTGTCTGGGCGCCCACGAAGCAGCCCACCGGCAACGCCGCGAATACCAACACCACGTGGACCCTCACTGGCACGGCCGGCACGTTCAAGGCGACGGGCTTCAACTTCTCCACATCCGGCACGTCCGTGCTCACCACGAACGTCGGGCCCGGACTCGTGCTCCTGGCGACCGGTGGAACGGGCGCAAACGTGCTCAGCGGCTCGGGCACGATCGACCCGACGAGCATCTTCAGGTTTTCCGGGACGACGACGGTGTCGGGCACACCCGCGACCCTGGCCTCGACTCGCACCATCGGCGACCTCGAGGTCACCAGCGGCGCCCTGCGGATCACGAGCCTCGCGGGCGCTCAGGCCCTGCGCGTGACCGGTGGTGCGCTCGATCTCAACAACTCCGGCTACACGTTCACTTCGGCCCGACTGGCCGGCGGGTCGATCCAGAGCGGCACGCTCACCACGGCAGGGCTCTTCGACCTGCAGTCGGGCACCGCGGCGGCTGTTCTCGCCGGGTCCGGCAGCGTCTCCAAGACCACGACGGGCACGGTGACGCTCTCCGGCAACAACACCTACGGTGCCACGAGCATCGACGGCGGCGTGCTGCAGATCGGGTCGAGCGGCACCACCGGATCACTCGGCACGGGAGCCGTCACCAACAACGCCAATCTCACGTTCAGCCGCTCCGACAACTATGGCGGCCCCGTGTCAAACGCGATCGCGGGAACGGGGTCGCTGACACTGGCCTCGGGCACGCTCACGCTCTCAGGCTCGAACGGTTACACCGGCCCGACGAGCCTCAACGGCGGCGTGCTCGCACTGGGCACGTCGAGCGCCCTGGCCGGCGGCGGCACGATCTCCTTCGGCGGTGGCACGCTGCAGTTTTCGAGCGGCAACACGCAGGACTACTCCGGCCGGATCAAGTCGAGCGGCAGTGCGATCTCGATCGACACCAATTCCCAGGCGGTGCCGTTCACCGCCACCCTCGACAGCACCAACACCGGCGGCCTCACGAAGCTCGGCTCGGGCACGCTCACGCTCTCGGGCTCGAGC
>RGVT01000110.1 GCA_010027105.1 Planctomycetia bacterium | reverse complement strand
TCGTCAACGACTTCATCGACATGCGGAAGGAGAAATACCGCCGCGGTGTCGAGAAGGCGCTCCACGAGGCGATGAAGCGGGACCGGGCCCGCACGAAGATCCTCCGGACGAGCCCGTTCGGCCTCGTGGAGATGACCAGGCAGCGGATCCGCCCGTCGCTCAGGAAGAGCATCTTCCGCGACTGCCCCACCTGCACGGGCACCGGCATGGTGAAGACGGCCGAGAGCATGGCGATCGAGGTGATGCGGACGCTGCAGCTCTCCGCGACCCGCGACGACGTCACCCGGCTCACCATCATCGTGCACGACGAGGTGGCCACCTGGATCAACAACCGCAAGCGGCGCGAGATCACCCAGTTCGAGGACCAGACCCACATCCAGCTGCACGTCGACGGCAAGGACGGCGTGTCGCCCGAGCACCTGGTGTTCGAGGCCTGGGATTCCGGCGGCAGATCGGTGCGATTCCCGTAGTCGGCGCGGACGCCCGGCAGGCCCGGCGGGTGGCGGCGTTTTCAGCCCCCACTCGACCGGGCTGCGGGCGGTTGGTAGCCTTCCAGGACTCAGCGTTCAAGCGAAAGAGCAGCCATGGCCAAGACGACCGACACCGCCGCCACGATGGCCGGCTCCGACCATCTCTACGCGATCGTCGCCGACGGCGGCCGCCAGTACCGCGTCATGGAGGGCCAGGAGATCGAGATCGACTTCCGGCATCTGCCCGCCGGAAGCGAGATCGTGTTCGACGAGGTGCTCGCCGTGAGCGAGGCCGGCACGCTCACGCTCGGCAAGCCCACGGTGAAGGGGGCGAAGGTGAAGGGCGAGGTCGTGGGGCTCGTGCAGGGCGACAAGCTCTTCGTGCAGAAGTTCCGCCGCCGCAAGAACTACCGCCGCCGCACCGGCCACCGCTCCGTCGGCACCAAGGTGCGCATCGCGAGCATCAAGGCGTAGGACAGGCTTCAGCCTGTCATGCTCCCATGTAGGACAGGCTTCAGCCTGTCATGCTCCCATGTAGGACAGGCTTCAGCCTGTCATGCCGCACCGGCTTTGGGCTCCCCATATCCCATCGCCGGACGTTCGCCTTCGCCCTCCAGGCTTCGGCTCACTCGGAGTGACTGGCGCTGGCGGGAGCGCCTCCGCTGCGCCATCCTGGCTGCGCTGGTCACAAACGCCGGCTCCCGGGATACGGGGAGCCCGAAGCCGGCGCACGATCAACGAATGATCACAGCCCCAGGCCCGCCAGTGGGCCGCCGCGCGCGCAGAGGGCGTCGACGGCGGCGGTGACGGCCGGGTCTTCCTCGACCGGCGGCGCGTGGTGGGGCTTGAGGCGGGCGTCGATCACGAGCGGGCCGCGGCAGCCCCAGTGCTTCTGGTGGGTGAATGCGTCGACGCCATGCACGTCGGCCGCGGGGTTCGAGCGGGTGAACGTCGCCCAGAGGAAGTTTTCGAGCGCGGCTGCGGCGAAGTCGGCGTCGTCGACGATCACGACGAGGGGAAATGCCCGCAGAGGATGATCGGCGTCGATCGATGCGCAGAAGCGTTCGACGTCGCGCGACCAGGTGGGCGACTCCGACGACGCCCAGATCGCCGCGTCGTTCGGGGCGTCGAGCCGCGGGCGGGGCTCGATCCGGGGGCCCGCGATGGCGACCACACCCGGCAGGCAGATGCGTGGAGTCGAGAAGCCGGACGGAAGACTCATACCTGCGGGCAGCTCGCGCGGCAGCGTGCGGAGTGCCGGTCCGCGGGCGGCGACGACGAGCTTCGAGCCGGCGTTGAATCCGCGGCCCGAGTAGTCGAGCGTGTCGATCGTGGTCTCGGTGTGGAAGTGGCAGTCGCGCCGCCAGTCGGCCCGCGCGAGCAGGTGGGCGAGGAACGGGGCGACGTCGTGGGCGTCGAGGCCCGGGGCGTCGCCACCGTCGACGATGAACAGATACTTGGCCAGCGAGAGCTGGCCCTGCCCGAGGATCGCGGAGGCCTGCGTGAGCAGTTCCGCGGGCCGCGTGGATGGTTTCCAGGGGAGGTAGCGCTCGCTGCCCACGGCGAGGAGCAGCGGGTGCACGCCTGAGGCGTCGACGGCGTGCACGCTCGTCACGCCGGGCAGCACGGTCGGGATCACGGGGCCGGTGAGCTCGTGCACGAGCCAGCCGAAGAGGGTGTCTTCCTGCGGCGGCCGGCCGACAACCGTCACCGGCCAGATCGCCCCCTCGCGGTGCCAGACGTGGTCGACCGTGAGCACGGGAAACTCGTGGCGGCGGGCGTAATAGCCGAGGTGGTCGCCGAACGGGCCCTCCGGCTTGGTCGCGCTCGGCGCGACCGTGCCCTCGATCACGAAGTCGGCGTCGGCGTAGATGGCGGGGCGATCCCGGCGGCGGATCATCGGGATCCGGTGGCCGGCGAGCGCGCCTGCGAACGTGAGCTCCGAGAGGCCCTCGGGCAGCGGCATCATCGCGGCCACCGCCATGGCGGGCGAGCCGCCCACGAAGATCGCCACCTTGAGCGGCTCACCGCGGGCGAGCGCCGCCGCGTGGTGCACGCCGATCCCGCGGTGGATCTGGTAGTGGAGGCCGGCCTCGCGGTCCGGTTCGTACGCGTTGCCCGAGATCTGCACGCGGTACATGCCGAGGTTCGAGTGCTTCGTGCCGGGCCGGTCGGGGTGCTCGGTGGAGACGGCCGGCAGCGTGATGAACGCGCCGCCATCACCCGGCCAGCCGGTCACCTGCGGCAGCCGCGAGAGGGGGATCTCGCGGGCGAGCACCGGCCCCGCGCGCACGTGTCGCGGAAGCATCGTCAGGGCGTCGAGCGGCGCCCTCCAGTAGCGCCACGGCCTCTGCATGGCGGCCGTCGGATCGATCTTGAGTTCGACGAGCCGCCGCACGCGGTCGAGCGTGTCGGCGAAGATCCGCTCGACGCGGCGCTGCGTACCGTAGAGGTTGACGAGGACGGGAAAGGCCGCTCCCCGCGGCTGCTTGAAGAGCACGGCCGGTCCACCGGCCCGGAACAGCCGCCGCTGAACCTCCGCGATCTCGAGGTGCGGGTCGATCGGATGGTCGACGACCACCGCCTGATTCTCGGCACACAGCGCGGCGACGCAGGCCCTGAGCGAACGAAATCCCATACACACGGTGCCTGGCGCAACAGTCGGGTACACTACGTCACAGAGTTATACGCAGCCTGCTCGGATGTGGTGCCGGGCACCGTGTACCGGTTCCCGTGCATCGGGAGTGGAGGGCAGCGGGATGGTCAGGATTTCGTCGACGTACGAGGGGGGGCTGCGGTGCCGGGCGGTGCACGGTCCCTCGGGCATCTCGCTCCCCACCGACGCCCCCGTCGACAACCACGGCAAGGGGGAGAGTTTCTCCCCCACCGACCTCGTGGCCGCGGCCCTCGGGGCCTGCATGATGACCGTGATGGGCATCGTGGCCGAGCGGCACGGCATCGACCTGGCCGGCATGACGGCCGAGACCGAGAAGGGGATGTCGGCCGCCCCGCCGCGGCGGATCGCGTCGCTGCGGACGCGGCTCACGGTCCCGCTGCCGGCGGATCATCCGCAGCGGCCCCTGCTCGAGCAGGCGGCCCGCGCCTGCCCCGTGCACAAGAGCCTGCATCCCGAGATCGACGCCACGATCGAGTTCACATGGACCGGGTGACGGCCGCGCACGGCGCGGGAGCGATGCGATGCCGTTGACGATCAGAGCCTGGTGTGCCGCCGCGCTGCTGGCCGGCGGAGGGGCGTGCCGGGCCGGGGCCTGCGAGCCCGACCCCGCGGCCACCCTGCGGCGCATCGCGGCCGGCTCCTGCATCAGGGAGGACAGACCGCAGCCGGTGTGGCGGGCCGTGGCCGCCTTCGAGCCCGACACGATCCTGCTGCTCGGCGACAACGTCTACGGCGACACCGAGGACGTGGCCGTGCTGCGGGGGAAGTACGCCGCCCTCGCCGCCGATCCAGGCTTCGGGCCCCTTCGCGAGCGGGTGCCGATCGTCGCCGTGTGGGACGACCACGACTACGGCGCCAACGACGCGGGCCGCGAGTTTCCCCGGCGGCGCGAATCGCAGCAGGTGTTCCTCGACTTTTTCGGCGTGCCGGCCGACTCGCCGCTGCGTCACCGGGATGGGATCTACCGGTCGCTCGTCGTCGGGCCGCCGGGCCGGCGGGTGCAGTTCATCTGCCTCGATACGCGGTTTCACCGCTCCGCGTTGGCCGTGCGGCCCGCGTCGGAGCGGCGTCGCGGGGAGGGGCCGTATCGCCCCACCGACGACCCCGAGGCCACCATCCTCGGCGCCGAGCAATGGCGCTGGCTGGCGGCGGCCCTGGCGGAGCCGGCCGACATCCGGATCCTGCTCTCGAGCATCCAGGTCGCCGCCACCGAGCACCACTGGGAGCAGTGGGGGAACTTCCCGGCCGAGCGGGCGCGGCTGCTGCGTATGATCCGCGAGTCGGGTGCACGGGGGGTCTTCGTCGTCAGCGGCGACCGCCACTCCGCGGAACTGAGCCGCGTGCCGCCGGGACCCGATGCCCTCGCCTACCCGCTCTACGACCTCACGGCGAGCAGCCTCAACCAGCCACAGGCGGAGGGGCGGGCCGACGACCCCAACCGCCTCCGGCTCGGCCCCTGCCAGCGCGAGCCCAGCTTCGGCACGCTCGAGATCGACTGGGACGACGCGGGCGGGCCGGCCGTGACGCTCGGCATCCGCGACGTGACGGGCGCGGTCGTGCACGCCGAACGGGTGCGTCTCGGCGACCTCGCGCCGGCCGGGGGCCGGTGAGCGCCCCGGTCAGGGCACGATGCGCAGTCCCACGGCCGTGTTGAGGTCGAGCATGGCCCGCCGGTGGCGCACGAGCGCGTCGCGGTGGGCCTGCGCCACCTCGGCCGCGTCGTCGAGGTGCCCCTCGTAGTCGTCGGCCGTGATCCGCCCGGCCGCGAACTGCTCGGTCTTGCGGCGCATCGTCGCCGTGATCCGCGGCAGGATCGCCGTCTCGATCTGCTCGAGCGCCTCGCGCGAGCGGCGATACTCGCGCTCGGCCAGCCGTACCTCCGACGCGATCCGGCGCTCGAGCGACGCCAGTTCGAGCTTCGTCTGGCCGACGTTGCTCTCGGCCCGGGCGATGTTTCCCTGGTTGCGGTTGTAGATCGGCAGGGCACACGTGACGCCGAGCGCCCAGGAGGTGGCCGAAGGGGCGCCGAAGGGCTGGTTGTTCTGGTACGTGAAGGGGTCGTAGAAAAGGTACACGTCGTCGAAACGGTTGGCCCGCTGCAGCTTCACCTCGGCCCCCGCGCGGCTGACGCCGATCCGGGCGGCGTGCAGGTCGGGGCGGCAGCGGAGCGCCATCGCGGAGAGTTCCTCGACCTGCGGCAGGTCGGAGACGTCGCTCCGCAGGCTGCCCCGCGGCTCGAGGCCGGCGGTCTCTCCCGGCGGCATGCCGAGCAGCACCGCGAGCCCCTCCTGGGCGTCGGCGAACGCCTCCGTGGTCTCGCCGAGGCTGCCCCGGGCCCGCTCGAGCACGAGTGCCAGGTGGTCGATGCCGTCTGCCGCCGCCGCGTCGTCGGGCCGGGCCGAGCGCTCGAGCTCGGCGAGAAACTGCTCCTGGCGCCGGACGGTCGCCCGGGCGGTGAGTACGTCGACGCGGGCCGCCTGCAGGCTGACGAACGCCCGGTAGACGTTGTCGATCTGCCGGCGGGTGACGTCCTGGAATTGTGCCTCGATCGTGGAGCGCGCGCTGCGGGCGACCGCCGTCCGCGCCTGCCGCTTGCGCGAGAGGTCGAGCGGGTAGGTGATGTTGATGTCGTACTGCGTCGGGCCGCCGGGTGTGGCGCTCGTGAATTTGCCGTAGGGGATGAACTGCGTGTCCATGTAGAGGAGCGGGTTGGCCCGCAGCCCCGCCGTGAGCACGTCGGCGTCGGCCTGCGTGATCTCGTGCCGCAGCGCTCGGATGTCGAGGTTGGCCGTCATCATCCGCTCGATCGCGTCGTCGAGCGTGAGGCCGTGGGCCGGCCCCGGGTCGTCGAGGATCGCAGGATCGACCGTGGTGGCCGGAATCAGCCGCGATGTGGGGAGCTCGGGCGCCGGCAGGGATTCCGGGAGCTGCATCCCGCGGTTGGCGGCGAGCGTCGACGCGAGCGGCCCCGGCCGCTTGCCGCGGGGAACCCGGCCGGTCCGCTGCCGGCCGCCCATGATGCCCGAGCCGGCCGTGCCGCCCGGGAACTGCGGTCCCGCGTCGAAGCTGCCGGGTCCCGGCCCGAGGCTCGGCTCGAGTGACCCTGGCATCGGACCGAGGTTCGGAAACTCGACGATCGTGCTCGACCGTGAGTCGGAGTCGGTTTGCTGGCCGTCGACGCGGGCCGAGCCGCCGTGCGCGAGCGCGAGGCCCGCGACGCACGCCACGACGATCCGGCTGGTCCGTTCGACGACAGACACGACGCACCCCCGCCGGCCCGCGCCGGCCCGCAGCCGCGGCCCGCTCAAACCGCCGGCCGCACATCCGGTATCATCGTCAGGGTCGGGGAAACCGCTTCATTTCCGCGAGGCATCCCCGGGCCGATCCCGCGCCGCCAACCCGCCCAGTTCGCCCCGGTTGAACCCCGTCTACCCCTGCTTCACCCAGTCTGCCCCGGTTCCGCATCTCGTCGTCCCATGCCCGACCTCTTCGCCGCCTCGCGCGCAGCCAACGTCGCCCGGGCCGCGCCGCTCGCCGCCCGGATGCGGCCGCGGCGGCTGGCCGACTACGTGGGGCAGGCCCACGTCGTCGGCCCGGGAAGGCTCCTCCGCCGGTTGATCGAGGCCGACCGGCTCGGCTCGGTGATCCTCTACGGTCCGCCGGGCGTGGGGAAGACGACGCTCGCCGAGATCATCGCCACCGAGACGAGGCGCAGGTTCGTGGAACTCTCCGCGACGGCCTCCGGCGTCAGGGAGCTCCGCGAGGTGCTCGACGCCGCCCGTCGCCGGCTCGAGGACGACGGCCAGCGCACCTGCCTGTTCGTCGACGAGATCCACCGGTTCAACAAGGCCCAGCAGGACGTGCTCCTGCCCGACGTGGAGAACGGCGTGATCGCCCTGATCGGCGCGACGACACAGAACCCCTTCTTCGCGCTCACCAGCGCGCTTGTGAGCCGCAGCCGGATCTTCGAACTCGAGAGCCTGGGGCCGGAGGCGATCGCGGAGATCCTCAGGCGGGCCGTCGCCGATCGGGAGCGCGGCCTCGGCGGTGAGCGGGTGACGCTCGTGCCCGACGCCTGCGACTTCCTCGTCGAGACCTCCGACGGCGACGCGCGGAGGGCGCTCGGGGCACTGGAGATCGGCGTGCTGTCGAGCCCCGGGCGGCCGCTGGAGTTCACGCTCGAACTCGCCCGCGAGAGCGTGCAGCGGAAGGCGGTCACCTACGACTCCGGCGACACGCACTACGACTGCGCGAGCGCCCTCATCAAGAGTATCCGCGGCAGCGACGCCGACGCCGGGCTCTACTGGCTCGCACGGATGCTCGAGGGGGGCGAGGACGTGCGGTTCCTGGCCCGGCGGCTCGTGATCCTGGCGAGCGAGGACGTCGGCAACGCCGACCCACGGGCGCTCATGATCGCCGTGGCGGCGATGCAGGCGACGGAGTTCGTGGGGCTGCCCGAGTGCCAGCTCACGCTCGCCCAGGCCGTGACGTATCTCGCGCTCGCGCCCAAGAGCAACGCCTGCACGACGGCGATCGCCGCGGCCCGGGCCGACGTGCGCGAGAGGGGGGTGCTGCCGGTGCCACGGCACCTCCAGGACAAGCACCATGCGGGCGCGAAGCGGCTCGGGCACGGGCAGGGCTACGAATACCCGCACGACGCCCCCGACGCGATCGCGGCGCAGGACTACCTCGGCGTCGAGAAGCGCTACTACGAGCCGACCGACCGCGGCCTCGAGCGCGACCTCGCCGAGCGGCTCGCCGAGATCCGCCGCCGCCTGCGGGACGGCGGATGAGACGCCGTCGATTCCCGGAACGATGCCGCCACGGCACCGG
>RGVT01000109.1 GCA_010027105.1 Planctomycetia bacterium | reverse complement strand
CGTCGTGGCCGTGGTGCTCGCAGGCGGCAAGGGGGCCCGGCTCGACCCGCTCACCCGCGACCGTGCCAAGCCTGCCGTGCCCTTCGGGGGCAGCTACCGGATCGTCGACTTCGCGCTCTCCAACTGTCTCAACAGCGGCCTGCGCCGCGTGCTCCTGCTCACGCAGTACAAGGCGAGCAGCCTCGACCGCCACCTGAACCTGGGCTGGCACCGGTTCTTCTGCCGCGACCTCGGCGAGCACCTCGACGTGCTGCCGCCGCAGCAGCGGGTCGACGAGAACTGGTATCTCGGCACCGCCGACGCCGTCTACCAGAACATCTACTCCCTCGAGATGGCGGCGCCCCGCCTCGTGATCGTGCTGGCGGGGGACCACATCTACAAGATGAACTATCGGTCGCTCATCGCGGCCCACGAGGAGAGCGGCGCCGACGTCACGATCGGCGCGCTGCCGGTGCCGGTGGCCGCGGCGGGCGAGTTCGGCACGATGGAGGTCGACGGGGCGGGCCGCGTGCGGGCGTTCCGCGAGAAGGTGGCCGACCCGCCGCCGCTCCCCGGGCAGCCCGGGATGTGCCTGGCCTCGATGGGCATCTACTGCTTCTCGTGGCCGTTCCTCGTCGAACGGCTGCGGCTCGACGCGCTCGAGCCCGGGAGCCGGCGCGACTTCGGCCACGACGTCCTCCCCGCCGTCGTCGACAGCCACGGCGTGCACGCCTTCCCGTTCCGCGACGAAAACCGCAAGCGCGACGCCTACTGGCGCGACGTGGGCACGATCGACGCCTACTTCGAGGCCAACATGGACCTGATCGAGGTCGATCCGCAGCTCAACCTCTACGACGAGCAGTGGCCGATCCGCACGCACCACCCCGCCTATCCGCCCCCCAAGTTCGTGTTCGGCGGCGAGGGGCCCGACGCCCGCCGCGGCGAGGCCACCGACAGCCTCGTCTGCCCCGGCGCGATCCTCTCCGGCGGCCGGGCCGCCGGGTCGATCATCGGCCCCGGCGTGCGGGTCAACAGCTTCGCGCGGGTCGAGCGGAGCATCCTCTTCGAGGGGGTCGACGTGGGCCGGCACGCCCGGGTGCGGCGGGCCATCATCGACAAGGGGGTGCGGGTGCCCCCCGGCATGCACATCGGCTTCGATCCCGAGGAGGATGCGGCGCGGGGCTTGACGGTCTCGCCGCGGGGCGTGACCGTGGTGCCCAAGGGATACCAGTTCGAGGACTCCCCCGCCCCGGTGCCCGTCTCCTGAGAACGTCGCCCGAGAGTCGCCCATGCCGAAGCGCAACCTCATCCTGCTCGTGCTCGCCGGCGCGGTGTCGGTCGTGGCCTGGGTCGCCCGCGAACACGGCCGCCAGGCGGGCCGCGTCGCGGAGGTGCTCGCCGCGGTGGAGCGGTCGTATTACCGGCCCGTCGACCCCGAAGCGCTCGCCTCGGCGGCAGTGGAGGGCGTGGTGGGGCGGCTCGACGAGCACTCGGCGTTCGTCGTGGGGGACGCGCGGCGGGAGCTCGAGGCGGCCCTCGACCAGGAGTTCGGCGGCGTCGGCCTGGAACTCACGGCGGACGACGCGGGCATCGTCGTGCACGACACCTTGTTCGGGGCGCCGGCCGCGCGGGCGGGCGTCACCGCCGGCGCGCGGATCACGGCCATCGACGGCGTCGACGCCCGCGGCCTTTCGCTCCGCGACGCCGTGGCGGCGCTCCGCGGGCCGGCCGGGTCGACCGTGCGGCTCGGGCTGCTCTCCGCAGGACCGGCGCCGGAGATCGACGGCGCGGGGGGAGGCGCCGAGCCCCGCGAGGTCGCGCTGGTGCGCGAGACGGTGCGGACCGCCAGCGTGCTCGGCGACCGGCGGCGGGCCGACGGGTCGTGGGACTGGTTCGTGGAGGGGGAGCCGGGCGTCGCGCTCGTGCGCATCACCGGCTGCGGCGACCACACGCTCGAGGATCTCGACGCGGCGCTCGCCGCGATCGCATCGGCCGACGGCGTGCGCGGGCTGGTGATCGATCTGCGGGGCAACCCGGGCGGCCTGTTGTCGGTGGCCGTCGAGATCTGCGACCGATTTCTCGAGACGGGCGTGATCGTGTCGACGCGGCGGGGCGGCGGGGCCGCGGAGCCGCGGCGGGCCGCGCCCGGGCAGGTGCTCGCCGGCGTCCCGGTGGCGGTGCTCGTCGACGGCCTGACGGCGAGCGCCGCCGAGGTGGTGGCCGCCGGCCTGCAGGATCACGGCCGCGCGGTCGTGGTGGGAAGCCGCTCGTTCGGCAAGGGCACGGTGCAGGCGATCCTGCCGCTCTCCGACGGCTCGGGCCTGCTCAAGCTCACCACCGCCGAGTATCTGCGTCCGGCAGGCGGCGGCCTGCACCGGCGCCCCGGCGCGGTCGACTGGGGCGTGGCCCCCGACGCCGGCCACGAGATCGACGTGCCCGCGCAGGCCCGCGCGGCGCTCGAGGCGTGGCGGCGCCGGCGCGACCGCGTGCCCGGCTCCCCCGACGGGCCGGCCGGGTCGGCGGCTGACCTGCCGCGGTTCATCGACCCGGTGCTCCGACGGGCGCTCGTGGCGCTCGGCCTACCCAACGCCGATCTCGGCCGCGAGGAAGAAACTGCCCGCGACGCACACGAGCCCCTCCCGGCCGGCGATCCGGCGGGCCCTGGCGACGGCGTCGGCGGGTGAGCCGGCCGCCTCCACCGGGCCGATCCGGGCGGCCCGGCAGGCGGCGACGAGGAACTCCGCCTCCGCGGCCCGCGGGTTCGTGGCGTAGCGGGTGACGACGACGTGGTCGAAGCGGCCGGCGGCCGCGCGGAGCATGCGGTCGATCTGCTTGTCGGCGCTGGCGGCGAACACGAGCACCCGCGGCCGGAGCGCGGCGAGCGGGGCCGCGAGCGTCTCGACGAGCGCCTCCATCGAGGCGGCGTTGTGGGCCGCGTCGACGACCACCAGCGGCCGGCGCGACAGCACCTGCACCCGTGCAGGCAGCGCGGTGCTACGCAGGCCGGCGGCGATCGCCCGCTCGGGCGCGGCGATGCCGAGGGCGTCGAGCCGGCGGGCCGCGACGACGGCGAGCGCCGCGTTGTCGGCCTGGTGCCGCCCCGGCATCCCCACGGCATACGTTCGCTCGTCGGACCCGCCCGGCAGCCGCAGCCGCAGGGCCAGCGTGCCGAGCGGCCGGCGGACCGTCGCCGGGGCCGTCACGGCCGTCGCCGTGAAGTCGCGGCCGAGTTCGCACAGGGGGGCGCGGCGCCGGGCCGCCACGGCCCGGATCACGCGCCGGGCCGCCGGATGCGTGGCGCCGCTCACGAGCGGGACCCCGCGCTTGATGATCCCGGCCTTCTCGGCGGCGATCTTCCCGATCGTGTCGCCGAGCAGGGCCATGTGGTCGAGGCTGATGCTCGTGATCACCGAGAGCACCGGCCGCGTCACGTTCGTGGCGTCGAGCCGCCCGCCGAGGCCCGTCTCCACCACCGCCACGTCGACCCGGGCCCGCGCGAAGTGCACGAGCGCCACCGCGGTCAGCACTTCGAACCACGTCGGCCCCCGGCCCGCGCGCCGCGCCGCCCGGCGGTCGAGCGCCTCGACGACGGGCATCACGGCGGCGAACGCCTCGCGCAGCGCGGCCGTGGAGATCGGCCGGCCGGCGACGGCGATCCGCTCCTCGAGCGCGTGCACGTGGGGCGAGAGATAACGGCCGACGCGGTGCCCCGCCGCGCCGAGGATCGCCGCCAGCATCGCGGTGGTCGAGCCCTTGCCCTTCGTGCCCGCCACGTGCACGACCGGCACGCGCTCGTGCGGGCTGCCGAGCGCCCCGAGCAGGTCGCGCATGCGGGCAAGCGCGAACGTGCCCTGCCCCGGCGGCACCCGCTCGTAGTTGAGCCGGCGGTCGAGCCAGGCGAGGGCCTCGGCCCGCGTGGGCCGGGCGCGATCTTGCCGCTTCGACGTCATCCTGTGCAGGTTTCCGGGGCCGCGGGCAGTGGGGCCGTCGAGTCTATCCAGCCGTGCCGCCCGCCGGCGGAAGCGGGCTTGACCCCCTCCACGGCATCCCGGACGCTCCCGCCCCGAGCCCTCGATCCCGGTGGACCCTCATGCGCCCTGCGGCCCGCTCCCGGTGTGTCCTCGCGGCGTGCATTCGCGCCGCGGTGGCCGTGGTGCTCGCGGCGCCTGCCGCGCCGGCCCGCGGGCAGGCGCCGGCCGTCGAAGCCCTGCCGGGGCCGCCGGCGGCGCTGCCGCAGGTCGCCGAGCCGCCGCCGATGTACGTGCCCGATCCGGCGGCGGCCGAAGGCTTGCCGGGGTTCACGCCGTTCAGGGCCGGCGAGAGGCTCCCCGACTGGCCGCGCTGGTTCGCCGGCGCGAGCGGCCTCGTGATGACCCGCACGCTCCCCGCCGGCACCGCCACGATGCAGCCCGCCGGCGGCACGCAGCTCACGACGACGTCGGGCGGGCTCTCGTGGCCGGGGGGCGTCGACCTCGAGGTGGGCCGGTGGTTCGGCCCGCGGCAGCACCACGGCCTCGAATTCATCTACTGGGGCGTGTACGGCATGGGCTCGCAGGCCGACGCGACGGCGGCCGGCCTCAACGCCATTCCGCAGGCGGGCGGCGCGACGGTGGGCGCCGTGCCGGCCAACAGTTATCTGCTCGGCGCGAGCGGCCAGCAGGTGACGCGGTCGGACCTCGTGAACGACGTCGAGATCAACTACCTCTACACGCTCTGGCAGCGGCCGGAATTCCTCTCACCCGACCCCGCCACGCCCACGCGGTCGGTGAACCTGATGTGGCTGGCCGGCTTCCGGTTCTTCGAGCTCCAGGACGTGCTCACGGCGTCGACGTCGTCGGGGCAGTCGGGCAGCCCGCTGCAATTCCAGGCGGCCACCAACAACAACCTCTTCGGCGGCCAGCTGGGCGCGAAGTTCGACTGGCGGTTCGTGCCGCGGCTGCGGCTCGACCTCGTGCCCAAGTTCCTCCTCGCGGGCAACCAGATCACGAACACCTCCACGCTCGCCACGGCCGCCGGCACGCCGGCCACGTTCACCGCGACGAACGCGCCGGTCGACGTCCACTCGACGCTCGGTGTGTTCTCCTGGCTCGGCTCGATCGACACGGCGGTGGCGTGGGACGTGACCGACCGCTGGAGCCTGTGGATCGGCTACCGCGTGGTGGGCGTGGGCAACATCGCCCAGGCCGACGGCCAGTGGCCGGCCACGATCACGACCGCCGGCGATCTCTCCGGGGTCACCGCCGGTTCGAGCACGATCGTGCACGGCGGCTTCGCGGGGTTTCAGGGACGGTATTGAGTTCACGCGACGGCTCGGCATCCTGCCGACCGTCGCTTGGGCGACCTCCGTCGCCTGGCAGGAACCCGGCCCTCCGGGCCTGGCGTCTGGTCGCGCTGCGATATGGAGATACACTTTTTGATGTGAATGCCCCCCAAGCCGCTTGTGACCTGACCGCCAAGAAGTGCGTGCCCTGCGAGGGGGGCGTGCCGAAGTACACCCGCGCCGAGGCGGAGGCGCAGCTCGCGAACCTGCCCGGCTGGCGGCTCACCCACGACGGCGAGCGCATCCGCCGCGACTGGACGTTCAAGAACTTCCGCGAGGCGATCAGGTTTTTGAACAATTGCGGCGCGGTGGCCGAGCGTGAGCAGCACCACCCCGACCTGCACCTCGAAGGCTACCGCAACGCCTGGGTGGAGATGTTCACGCACGCCATCGGGGGCCTCTCGGAAAACGACTTCATCGTGGCGGCGAAGATCGACGCCCTCGCCCCGGGCGGCAGCCCGTAGCCGCGGGGTCATCCGCCCCGCTGCCGTGCAACGTCGGTCCGCTGCCAGCGGACCGCGTTTTCGAGGAGCCGCAGCATGCGGTCGTCCTTCCAGATCGGGAACGTCTCGTGACCCGGGCGGATATAGACCACGCGGCCGTCGCCCACCCGCCAGGTCATCACGCTGCGAAACCGCTCCCCCGCGGTCCAGGTCTCCTCGCACACGACCGAATCGGGCTCGGGCACGTGATAGGGCTCATCGTACATCTCCGTGCGGTCGAGCGTGAACACGTCGGGCAGGCCGGCGGCGAGCGGATGGGCCGGGTCGAGCACCTTCACCGTGCTCGGCTTCCCGTCGCCGCGATACGCCGGAAAGATGCAGCCGGGCAGATGGAGCGTGACGGCCACGGTGCCGTCCGGCTTGCGTTCGACGTCGGTGCACGGGGTGAAGCGGGCGTCGCGCTTCGGCACCGTCCGCATCCCGGGCACCTCGGTGATGACGAGTTTCTCCGGCGGCACGTCGGCGAACTGCCGCCGCACGTCTTGCCGCGCCCGCTCGTCCATGAGCGCCGTGAAGGGCTTGGCCCAGTGGGCCGAGTGGATCCCCACGACCAGGAGCCGGCCCGCCTTCACCCTCTCGACGATCGCCCGCACCGGCTCGTCCGGCACGTCCTTGTTGCGCTTGTGGCTCCACCACACGAGCACCTCGGCCCAGTCGAGGAGGGCCGGGGCGAGGCCCGCCTCGGCGTCGTCGAGGCCGACCGACCGCACCTCGATGCCGGGCCGGCCGCCGAGCGCGTCCGCGATCGCGTTGCCGAGGAAGTTGTCGTACGCCTGCTTCTGCTCCGGCTGCCGCTCGTCCCAGACGACCACGCGGATCGGCGCGGCCGCGACGTCGGCGCCGAGCGCCTCGCCGCTGGAGGCGAGGACCCAGGCAAGCATTGCAAGGGCAAGCGTCGCAATCCGCTGCATGGCGTGGTGGTTCCCGTCCGGGGGCAAGAGTGCTGAAAAGACCCGTGAGCCTAGGCCCGCGCGCGGGCGGCTGGAATGAGATTTTTGGCACGCTCCCCCCTCTCGTAGGTGCAGAGTGGCACTCTGCACCTACCGACGACGCCCGAGGACGATGTGCCATTTGCATCAGGGCTGCGAGTGCAGCCGGGAGCCGTAGTCCCTTGCCGCGAAACACGGTTCCCACGGAGTCCGCGCGATCCCCGCCAGGGCCAGCGCGAGGAACACGATCGATTTCGGCGAGGCGATGAGCACAGGGAAAATCCACCGCACAGGCGACCGCGGACCGGCTTGATGGCGGGGACGCTGATCAGAGCAGCGGGTTTTCCAGGCGGACGCCGGGAAAGCGGCTGAAGTCGGCGTCTGCGGATGCAATCGCCAGGCCGTGCTCCAGTGCCAGTGCCGCCAGATGGGCGTCGGGGACATGCTCGGCACGAAGGCCGGAGGCTCCGAGCAGGCCGCCCAGAACTTCCCGATGGCGGGATGTCGGATGCGGCACCCAGGCGGCTTCACAGGCGAGCCAGGCATCCACCTGTCGCCACGCGGCGGACACGCTCACCGGGCGCTCGAACAGCCGATGGTTGCTCGTGAGCCTCACGAACGCCAGAAGGCTCGGCCACGGCAGGCCGAGGGGCACGGCGTCACTGAGCCGGTCGTAGACGAGGATGTTCGCGTCGACCAGTCTCATCGGTGGTCTTCGCCCTCGGCCGCGGCGAGCGCTGCGGCGACGTCATCGACATTCGGAAGCCGGCACCGGCCCAAATCGACCGGTTGCGTCCGATAGGGAGTCGGTGGCCGCGACTCGAGCATCCCGGCAAGTCCCCGCCGCAGCGCTTCGTTCACCAGCTCCTTCAGCGGCTTGTCGAGCGCATGCCGCAACTGCTCGATCCGCGAGGCTACGTCCGCATCCAAAGAGAGAGTCGTTCGCATGCATCGAAGCATACGATGCGTGATGCCTTGATGTCAAACTTGAAAACTCACGCTCAATGTTCGCGAGTCTTCTTAAGACGGCCGCCGGCGACCGTGAATGAGCCGTGGTTTGGCCGTCCTGTCCAATGCCGATAAAAGGCTTGACATAAAGGCGAGAAATGGACCACTAGAAGGCCGATAAAACGGACACTACAAAGGTCCTCCGGGAGCAATAAAAGCTATTTTCCTAGGGTTTTGGACGAACTTGGCGAGCTTCTTCGCGGCGTGCCCGCGATTGCCATCGAGGGCCCCAAGGGGGTGGGGAAGACGGCTACTGCCGCACGGTT